>NZ_JBFJYW010000230.1:0-6460 GCF_041622395.1 Pontiella sp.
CCGGGCTGTCTTCCGCCGGACGGTAAAACGGTACGCTGTCAATATCTTCGTCGGAAATCGGCAGACCGAAGCGGGTACGGAACTCACGCAGCGATTCCTCACCGAGTTTCTTCTGGGAGTGGGTGATGTTCTGCCCTTCCCCGGCCGCGCCCAGGCCATAGCCTTTGACGGTTTTGGCGAGAATGACGGTCGGGCGGTCTTTTGTTTCAGCGGCCTTTTTATAGGCCGCATAGATTTTGATCGGGTCGTGACCGCCGCGGCGCATCCGCTTGATTTCGGTATCGGACAGGTGCTCCGCCAGTTTGAGCAGTTTGGGATCGGTGCCGAAGAAGTGTTCGCGGACGTAGGCAGCATCTTCCACGGTGTATTTCTGATATTGCCCGTCAACCACCTCGCCCATGCGCTTGGCCAGCAGACCATCCTCATCCTTTTCGAGCAGCGGATCCCAGCTGTCGCCCCACAGCACCTTGATCACGTTCCATCCGGCGCCGCGGAATGATGCTTCCAGTTCCTGGATAATCTTGTCGTTACCGCGAACGGGGCCGTCGAGCCGCTGAAGGTTGCAATTGACGACAAACGTCAGGTTGTCGAGTTTTTCGCGCGCGGCGAGGTTGATGGCGCCGAGGGTTTCGGGTTCGTCGGTCTCGCCATCGCCGAGGAACGCCCAGATGTGCTGCCCCTGCGGCTCGCGCAGTCCGCGGTCCTCGAGATATTTCAGGAAGCGCGCGTGATAGATGGATGTGATGGGCCCGAGTCCCATCGAGACGGTCGGGAACTGCCAGAAGTCGGGCATGAGCCACGGGTGCGGATAGGAAGAGAGACCGGGGGTGTCGTGCAGCTCGTGCCGGAAGTTGGAGAGCCGTTCCTCGTCGAAGCGCCCTTCGAGGTAGGCGCGTGCGTAGACGCCCGGCGACGAGTGGCCTTGGAAATAGACCAGATCGCCCGGAAAATCTTCGGTACGCCCCCGGAAGAAATGGTTGAAGCCCACTTCATAGAGCGTGGCGATGGATTGGTAGGAAGAGATATGCCCGCCGATCCCGTCTTCCTCGCGGTTGGCCCGCACCACCATCGCCATCGCGTTCCAGCGAATGAGCGACTTGATGCGGCGCTCCATTTCGCGGTCGCCCGGATAGGCGGGCTGTTCCGAGAGCGGAATGGTGTTGATATAGGGGGTGTTGGCGGAAAACGGCAAACGCACCCCTTTCCGGTGAGCGGCCACCTGCAAGTCGTGCAAGATATCCTTTACGCGGTCGGCCCCCTCCATTTCCAAAAGTTCGTCGAGCGCATCGAGCCAGTCCTACTTCTCGAAATCCGTGTTTCCCATCATCGAATCGGCTTTATCCATTACCATGCTTCCTTCGCTTTAGTCAGAAAAGAACTTAAATAGGAGCAATCCAGTACACAATTAAAAAATGCGTATTTTTACGGAGTTCTCCTATCATGTTTTGGGTTATTTGACCCGGGCGCCGGGAAAAACGGCACCTTGTTGGATGCACATGTGCCCGTTTATTGATCAAAGGTGCTTTTTTCAACGATGCGAGTGTGGTTTAAAGGGCGACTGTTGCCAGAAGAAGGAGAACGCATGAAATATATCGGAGCGCATGTGAGCGCAAGCGGCGGGGTGGAAAACGCCCCGCTCAACGCCGCCGGGATCGGGGCCAGCGCCTTTGCGCTGTTCACCAAGAACCAGCGCCAATGGGTAGCCAATCCGTTGACGGTAACTAGCATCGACGCCTTTAAAGCCCATTGCGACGAGCACGGGTTCAAGCCGGAACAGATTCTGCCCCACGACAGCTACCTGATCAATCTCGGCCACCCCGAAGCGGACAAACTCGAAAAATCGCGCGCGGCCTTTTTGGACGAAATGCAACGCTGCGAACAGCTTGGCCTCGATCGGCTCAACTTCCATCCCGGCAGCCACCTCAAACAGGTTTCCGAAAGCGAATGCCTGGCGACCATCGCGGCGTCGATCAATATTGCCTTGGACCAAACCAAGGGCGTATCGGCCGTGATCGAAAACACGGCCGGCCAGGGCACCAACCTGGGATTCCGATTCGAGCACCTCGCGGAAATCATCGATCAGGTCGAGGACAAGGAACGCGTGGGCGTTTGCATCGACACCTGCCACAGCTTTGCCGCAGGCTACGACCTTTCAACGGCGGCGGGTTGCGAAAAGGTCTTTGCCGAATTCGATCAGGTGGTTGGCTTCCGCTACCTCATGGGCATGCACCTCAACGACTCCAAGAAAGGGCTCGGCAGCCGGGTCGACCGCCACCATAGCCTGGGGCAAGGCGAGCTCGGCCTCGAGGTGTTCAAATACATCATGGCCGACGCCCGCTTCGACCACCTGCCGCTTATTCTCGAAACCATCGACGAAACCATCTGGGCGGAGGAAATCAAGCTGCTCGGGAGTTATCAGGAAGGATAGCCGCAAAAAAAGAGGCGCGGGAACGGGATGTTCCGGCTTATCGAGCCTCGTGCGGCCAATGAGAAATATGAACATACTAGAAAACATCAGAATCGTTCTGGTCAATCCCATGTTCGGCGGGAACATGGGCTCCGTGTGCCGGGCAATGAACAACAACGGCATCACCGATCTGGCCGTGGTCGCCCCGCGGGCGGACATGGACATGGACGAGGCGCGGAAGTTTTCGTGCAACGCGCGGGCGCAACTGGAAGCGCGCAAGGAATATGAAACGCTCGCCGAGGCCGTGGCCGACTGCACCGTGGTGGCCGGCACGTCCGCGCGCACCGGGTTTTACCGCGACACCGCCTACTCGCCCAAGGAGTTTGCACCGATCGGACTCGAAAGCGCGAAGGACCATAAGATTGCGCTGGTGTTCGGGCGCGAAGACAAGGGGCTGTTCAACGAAGAGCTGGCGCTGTGCACCCATATCATCCAGATCCCGTCGAGCGAACTGTATACCTCGCTGAACCTATCGCATGCCGTATATGTGTGCTGCTACGAAATGTTTTGCGCGGCGGGAATCTTCTCCCCTGCGGAAGAGTCGGCCCCCGAGGCCGACTCGGCGTTGCGCGAACGCATGTTCGCCACCTGGCGCGAAATGATGATCCGGACCGAGTTCGTGCACGACCAGAAACTCGATCATATGATGATGGGGCTGCGCCGCATTTTTACCCGCAGCAAGCTGACCGTGCCCGATGCCAAGATTTTGCTCGGCCTGGCGAGGCAATCCATCTGGGTCACCGAACAGTGGAAGAAGAAGGGGAACCGCTAACGTCGCGGCGATGCTACTGGATCTTCTCCAATTCGGACAACGCGTTGGCGGACAACTCTCCCAAGAGTTCGTAATGGCGGACCAAAACCTTGCGTTGTTGCTCGTTCAGACGCGTTGATTCGCCCAGCTTGGCCTCCATCAGCTCCAGACGGGGGAAGAGGACTTCCTCGTTGTTTTCGGCAATCAGCGATTCGATTTTCGACTGCGACACACACCCGGCCGTGAGCATGCACATGACGGGTATCAGAATCGGTTTTGTATTCATCGTGTGTCCTTTCTCTTGCCTTAATGCAAGGAGCATATACGATACCGCGAAATTGACAATATAAACACACGCGAACCCAGGGCAAATAGGCAACCGCCAATGGCAGATCCAATGGAACCGCGGTTGAAGAAAGTTATATACATGAACGATTTTCCGACGAAGAAACATATCACCAAATCAGAGATCAACGAATTGCCGATGAAGGCCTATGACGGGCCGATCCGTCTGTTCAACACCGAAGCGGAAGCGGATGCGGCGGCGGCAACGCTCTTGAACGAGCCGTTGCTAGGCTTCGACACCGAGACCCGGCCGGCCTTCCGCAAGGGCGAAAGCTACGACCCTTCCCTGCTCCAGCTCGCCACCGCAAACGAAGTCTATCTTTTCCAGATTCAACAGTGCGGCCTTACCCCCAACCTGGTCAAGGTGCTGTCGTCGCCCGCCATCATCAAGGCAGGCGTCGCAATCGATCGCGACATCAGCGAACTGCAGGCCATGAAACCGTTCGAAGCCGATGGCTTCATCGAACTCGCCAACCCGGCCAAGCGGGCGCACATCAAGAACATGGGGCTGCGCGGTCTTACCGCAATCCTGTTCGGGTTCCGCATCTCGAAAAAGGAACAGGTCTCGAATTGGGCGCGCACGGAGCTGACGCAATCGCAGCAAATCTATGCGGCCACCGACGCCTGGCTCGGCCGCGAAATCTACCTCGCCTTTCAAAAAAACGGCTTGGTGTAGCCACCGAAGCGCTGGCTGTCGACAAGAGCCCGCCCCACGTAAAAAGGCGGAGCCGATGGCTCCGCCTTTTTGTATTCGGGGGTTCCTGACTATGCGGCCTTATTGATCCGCACCGGATGCCTGCGGGTCTTTCTGCCCCTGCTGGTGTATTTTTCCAGAGGATCCGTTTCGCCGGCATGTTCGGCCTTGTGCATGCGCCAGCTCACCAACCCCTTGGCCGCTCCGGCCGTCGGGAAGATGATCAGCGAATCCATCAGGAGGTCGCCGAATGCGGGCGTGCTCCCGGTCATCACCGGAGCCAAAAGATAGGCCGCGCCGGCGGATGCGGTGGTATAGACCGAACCCCAGACCAGGGCTCCTTTGGCCGTGGCCGCTTTCCAAGTATTTCCGTTCTTGTCTCTATGCATTGTTTCTCTGTTTTTCATTTTTCTTTCCTTTTTCAATATTCACTAGGCGTGCTTCGGGCGCAGACCGGTTGGGCGGATGCGCGGCAGGAAACGGTTTCCATTGCGGTGCGTTGCGGACTTTCTCCGGCGAGGGATGCGCCGGGAGAGGGACTTGCGGATCATCCATTTGGCGCTCTCGGCAACCATTCCCCATGCCGCAAAAACGGGCAATGCGTTTGCGAGGATCTCGGAATAGGCCAAGACCTTGCCGGTCAGGGGAATTGCCAGCCAATAGGCCGCAGTGGTTGCCCCGAGAGCGTATGCCGGGCCCCAGACCAGCGCCCCTTTGGCAAGGGCGTCGCCGAGGTGGTTTTCGTGTATTCTTTTCTTCGGTGTGTTGTTTGTATGTTTCATCATGATCTCCTTATGTTGGAGGTGGGTGAAAAGGTTGAGGTTGATGGATTCAACGGTGCGATCTTTTCCTTCGCACGCCCCCATTCAACCGGGCCGTTTACTTGAAGCGATGAGCGAAGCGTTAGCATTCAGCTAATCGCAAGCAACGCAGGGGCGCTTTCGGAGAATAAGCCTTGGGCGTTATCTTTGCCGCTGAGCCTTGACCGGACAGGGCTGGAGCCCCATGGCATTCCGGCTGGACGAGGTTTTCAACCCCGGGTTGTCACACAGCGAGTCGAGCCAGCTGAAAACAGTGTGGCGAACAGCTTTCAGGATGCCCGCTATTTGGATTTTCGTTTTCATTATTAATCTCGCGGCTACTGGTCTCTGTTCTTTCATGCTCAATTTGGAGAAGGGTCAATTCATTCGCCGCCGTCTATGGCGAAGTATTTATTTATTTTTTAAATGATGGCTTTGCGTCCTCTGCACTTCGAATTGCCGCATACCGTACCTTTTCGGTACTGTTTTGAAAGCCTTTTTTTCCTGTTTTTAATTTAGGATTTCATAACCCCTATCGCATGCGCCGCCGGCCGCTTGGCGGAGCCCTTCGGACGCGTGGTCGATATGGCCATGCGAGAGAAGGCGATTCGGGATCGAAGAGGCGAAGCGACTAAACCGGAGATCAAATTTAACAGCTGTTTGTGTTTGAGGAAAAAGATCCACGAATTACTATCGTTTCAACGAAACCAAGGAGATGGGTATGAAAGGGATAAATATAGAACTAGGTGTGGGCGTGGTGATTGTCGGTTTGGCCATGGGGGTGACTGCCGAGCAATATTCGTTTGTAGGCTACCGAGCCATCGGCATGGGGGGCGCGACCGCGGCATCGGTGAACAATGCTTCGGCATCGTGGCACAACCCGGCGGCATATGGTTTCTTCGGCAAGGAGTTCGAGCAGACCAAGGAAGAACCCGTTGTGGGCCCCGTCAAGACTCCTGAAGAGGTCGCCGCAACGAACGAGGTTGCGGTGGTTGCCACCAACGAAACGGCCGAGGTCGCGGCTGCCGAAGAGCTCGATCCAACGAACGAGGTTGCGGTAGTCACCTCCGACGAAACGGCCGAAACCTCGGCCACCGAAGAAGCGATCATGGCGGAATTCTCCGCCGTCACGAAGGAACAGTCGATGCAAGATCTTCCGCAGATGGAGAAAGAAGAAAAGCAATGGGGAGTCGACAACGGCCACCTGTCCACCCGTGATTTCGGTTTGAACCTGTTCGATTTCGGGGTCGGTTACACCCTGTCGGAGGACATGCCCGAATACATGACCATGATCGGCAACATCGATTTCGATACGTTCGACGCCGGCGGACTGCTGGCCGATACGGACGACGCCGTCCGCTCCATGCTGTCGTTGGGCAGTGCGGCAATCGGCTTGGCCGACA
>NZ_JBFJYW010000231.1:0-6443 GCF_041622395.1 Pontiella sp.
AGACCGACCGTATCCCAGCCGCGCTGCGCGAGCTCGGCACCGATGGCATCGGCAATATGCAGCACGGGCACGGCGAGCGCCCCTTGGAGCCGGTCGAACACCTTGTGGGGCGTATTGGCGCAGAGCGCGATGCCCTCGACCCCGATCGCCTGCAGCTCCAGGGCCGCCTCCACGAGGATGCCGGCGATGGCGCCCCAGTCGCCGGAACGCTGGAGATCGTGGATCGCTTTCTGGTTCAGGCTGGCGATTCGGAGCGGCGGGTTCGTGTTGTCGCCGTGCTTCGCGTTCACGAGCCGGTTGATCGTGGCGTAATACTCGACGGTCGAGTGCCACGAGGTTCCGCCGATCAGTCCAAATTTTTTCATCTTCTGCAAATCCCGTTCTTCGGTTCCGCCCGGATGCCCTTATTTCGGTTGAAGGATTTCCGGCATGGGCGCGACATCGCAGGTTCCCAGATGGCGGATGAAGAATTCGGCCAAACGGCGCTTGCCGAACTCGACGTCGCCGGGGCAGTGGCCGCCGGACGGGAACACCATGATTTCGAACGGCTTGCCGGCCTGGATCAGCGCCTCGGCCACCTGCATCGTGGAAGAGGGATCGACGTTGGCGTCAAGCAGGCCAACCATCAGCAGCAACTTGCCGCCGAGCTTGTGGGCGTCGACCGCGTTGGAGCTCTCTTCGTAGCTTTTATCGACGGGCCACCCCATCCAGGCCTCGTTCCACCAGATCTTGTCCATGCGGTTGTCGTGGCATCCGCAGTCGGCGGAGGCGGCCTTGTAGAAGTCGGCATGGTCCAGCACGGCGCGCATGGCGTTTTGCCCGCCGGCGGAGCCGCCGTAGATGCCGACGCGGGAAACATCCATATAGGGATATTTCGCGGCGGCGGCCTGGATCCAGGCGATGCGGTCGGGGAAGCCGGCATCCTTGATGTTTTTCCAGCAGACGTCGTGGAACGATTTGGACCGCCAATTGGTTCCCATGCCGTCGATCTGCACAACGATGTAGCCGAGTTCCGCCAACAGCTGCGCGTGGTGGTAGGCGCTGAATTGCTTGGGCACGAAAAAGTCGTGCGGCCCGGCATAGATGGCCTCGAGGATGGGATAGCGCTTCGTCGGATCAAAATTCGACGGGCGGAAAATGACGCCATGGATGGAGGTCTTTCCATCGCGGCCCGCGGCCGCGAACGGCTCGGGTTGGTGGGGATGGACCGCCCAAAGTTCGGTGGCATCGGCCTTGCCGAGATCGGCGACCTTTTGGCCATCCGAAGAGCGGCGCAGCTCGTGGACGGGCGGCAGATCGACGCGCGACCAGGTGTCGGTGTAGAATTTGCGGTCCTTGGAAAAAGCAATGGCATGCGTGCCGTTGCCTTCGGTGAGCAGGGTCAGGCCGGTGCCGTCGAAATTAATGCGGGCGAAATGCGTGAGGTAGGGATCCTGCCCGGGATGGATGCCGAGCGCGCGGAACCAGATCTGGCGCTTTTCGACATCGACGTGCTCCACCTCGCGCACGACCCATTCGCCGGAGGTGATGGGCTGGATTTTCCCGGTGCCGCGGTCGACGAGATAGAGGTGGTTCCAGCCGCTGCGCTCCGACATCCAGATCGCCTCGTCGGTCTCGTCGAGCTGCTGGAGAAAGGTTTTCCGCGAATAGTCCACGAAGGTGGAACTGGTTTCTTCGATGACGGAACGGGTTTTGCCGGTTGCCGCCTCCACCTCGATGAGCCGCAGGGTCTGGTGGCCGCGCTCGTTGTAGAGCAGGAAAAGGCGTTTGCCATCGGGCGTCCAGTGAAGGCGCGAAATCGACCAGGGGTTGGGGAACAGGCCGCCGTCGATCGCAATCTCCTTGCCGGTCTCCAGATCGAACAGATGGGGCTTGGCCACGTTCAGCTCGTCGCCGGGCTTGAGATAGTAGACCGACCGGGTCTTGGGCTGGAGCTGGTCCTTGGGGGCCGCCTCGATCAGATCGATGTGCCGGTTGGTACCGGCCTTTTCGCGCATCGCCACCACGTAGCGGCCGTCGGGCGACCATTCCAGCGGGCCGCAATATTTGAAATTCTCGGTTCCATCGGTCGTGAGTTGGGTGGTTTGGTCGGTTTGGCGGTTTTTCACGTACAGGTTGAACTCCTTGAACTCGGCCTTCCAGCCGTTGGAGGCGGTATCCTCTTCCGCTTTGGGCTTCCGGCCTTGGGGGGCCGCCGGCTCGGCGCCGAGGTACGCGACGCCCGGCTGCTTGCGGGCCGTGAAGGCGAGCTTGCCCGCCGTGAAAAGATGCCCCGCATGGGTGTTTTGGGAACTGGACTCGCCCGGCTTCAGCGTGGTGTATACCACGCGCTCGCCCGCGGCGGAGATCCAGGCGATTTCGTGGGGCTCATCCGTGTTGTTCACGAAGTAGAGCTTGGTGGAACCCTTGCCGTTTCCGCTGCGCGATTTGGGCGTGGCCTTGCGCGCCGGAAGGGCGAAGGGATCGTCGGCGGGGGCGACGGTTTCGATGACGGTGCCCTTGACCCGAAGCGTGCGCACCTGCTTGCCCGCCGTAACGAGGAAGACGGTCCGTCCATCGGCATCGAATCCAAAATTGCGGATGAAGGGTTCCTCTCCGGGGAAAAGCGTTTCCAGGATCCCGGGGGCAATGGCGTCCTCTTCCTGCCCGGTTGCGGTGTCGACGCGGACAATCCCGCTCCCGCGCTGGATATAGAGGGCCGAGGCGTCCGGCGCCCAGACGGGCAGTAGTTGGGCATTCTTCACCGTATTGGATACGCGGCCTCTCAACGAATTGGCGACTTCGTAATCGATCGCGCACCAGGCCTCGGCAGCAATGGAGAGTGCGACAAAAAATGGAAATATCTGTTTCATGATTGATGGGTACCTGATTTGGCGGAGCGGATTCTCCGCGATTCGAGGGCCCATAAAAACAAATACCGCGGAGCATGTCATGTTGCGATGCCAGATATTTCAACGGCGCGGCAATCGGCTTGATTCGCGGGTCGGCCGCGTTGGGGGAACGGTTAAAAGTTGCAGTTGGGACTTTCCAAATGCCGGTGATCCGTTATCGGTTATCAGGACTTGGTTGCAGCACTCCACTCGGGAGCGCGGCTGAATACCAACAAACGGAAATCGACGGCGAACTTTATGAACTACGTTTTACAGGTCTTGTTTATTCTGGTGCTGATGACCGTTGGCTATGCGGCGCGCAAACGCGGCGTGGTAAGCGCCGTGGGCACAAGCGAAATGGTGCGGGTGCTGATTGCCATCATCTACCCCTGCCTGATCTTTTCCTCGGTCACGAAATTGAATGCGAAGGAGCTGGCCGCCAACTGGATCATGCCCGTGCTGGCGATGGTGATCGCCGGGACGGGGCTGGTGCTGGGGCTCTTGGCGGTGCGCTGCCTGAAGGGGATCGACCAAAAACGGGCGAGCGCATTCCTGTTCCAGAACACGATCAACAACTACCTCTTCCTGCCGCTCCCCCTCGTGCTGCTGCTGTGGAAAGAACAGGGCGTGGCCCTGCTGGTTTTCGCCTCGATGGGCTTCGAGCTGGTGGTCTGGACGGTCGGCGTCTTCCTGTTCAACCGCTCCAGCAAACTGGCCGAAGGGCTGCGGATGATGTTCGGCCCGCCGCTGATTGCGCTCATCCTTTCCATCGGCTGGGTCTGCGTGCGCGACCTGGCCAGCCCCGAGCTGCCGGCTACCGGATTCTTTGCCGACCTCGCCGGACGTCTGCTGGACCTGACCTATTTCGGCGCGGAAACCGTCGGTAAAGCCACCGTAGCGGTTTCGATGGTGGTCTCCGGCAGCCGCATCGCGGCGCTCGATGTACGCGCCGCCTTCGACAAGCATGTGTGGATCCTCGCGGCGCTGCGCCTGGTCGTTACGCCGGTGCTGTTCATCTTGCTGCTCAAGCAGATTCCGATGGACGATATGGCCCGGGGGATCCTTTCGGTGGTGGCGGTGATGCCCGCCGCGGTCACCAGCTTGATCTTCAGCGAACGCTTTGGCGGCGACTCCGATTTCATTGCCTCCAGCCTGCTGGTCACCCACCTCGCCGGAATCGTTACGATTCCCCTGCTGCTCGCCTGGGCGCTGTAAGCGCGCACGCCCAACAACGCTACGGTGGCGCGATTTCCTCCCACCGCGAAGCGCCCATGAAAATGGTGCCGGTGCCTTTGGGCAGGCCGGTCATCTGGGTTGCGGCATCGCGGATGCGGTCGTCGTATTCGATCTGCATGGCATAGTGAGCAATACTGGAGGCATCGACCACCGTGCCGTCCTCGACATCGACCCATTCGTCTTCGTTGGCATCGTATTCCACCGCCCGCTGACTGCTGGTCACGGTGGAAAGCACCGCCACATTGGTATCCGCCGCATCGTACCAACGGCCATCGATCTTCACGGCTTCGCGGGTGTTGCCGCTGGCGTCGACATAGGTGTTCCGCTGATACCAATCGCGGACAATGACCACCTGGTTCATGGCCATGAAATTGCCGTAGACGCGGAACCCGGACTCGGGCATGCCCTGCTCCCCGGTATCCGAACTGGTGTTGTAGTAAAAATTGTTGTTGGCGAACATGAAGGCATCGGCCGTGAAGAGCGTGCCATAGGTCGGGTCGCCGAAATAGATGTTTCCATCGCCCAGATAGGCGCCCGTAATCGAATCGATCTGGCCCAGTGCCACCAAGGCGAGCATATCCGCACTCTCATCGCGCGAGTTGTCGCTGTATTCGAGATTGTCGCTGATATGGATGTCGCGCGTGGACACGATGACCGACTGGCCATCGATCTTGAAGCCATAGGTACTGGTATGGTGGAACCAGACATGGCCATCGACGTAATAGGTGGTGTCGTCGCCGAGCAACAACGGTGTTGCCCCGGTGGAAACCGACCCCACCACCGTGCTCCTTGGCTGGAAATAAAAGTCGTCCTCGCCGGGCGTCGGGTCCGCCCCCCCCGGAAAGACGTTCTTCACCACCACATTGTAAAGTTCATGATCGGCCGGCAGGCGCCCGGACGTGATGCCGTAGCGGTTAAACTCCTCCGCCACGTCGTATGTGTTGTTGTTGGCATAATCCATCAGCGCGAAGTTGGGCGGATCGTAGTCGCTCGGCGCCAACGCCGACACGCCGCCGGCAACGGTTGCATTCGTGCTCTGGAAAAAGCTTTGGGTATAGGAAACATCGCCGTTGATATTGTAGGTATTGGGGCTGGGCACCGCCGTCACCGCGCTTTGGTCGTACAGCCGCACGCCGCCGTTGATATCGATGTTCCCGATCGCCACGTCGTTGCCGCCGGGATAGTTGCCCCGGCTGGTGGGAATGATCGGGCCATAGTCGGATTCCTGCAACGTTGCGGAAGGGTAGTTGCCGTTATTGATGTCGACGCGGGTTCCGCGCAGGGAGAGGTCCCAGCTTTCCCCGTCGCGGTTGGCGGCATGGATCACATGCTCGAACGGAGCGGCAACGGTCGAGATTTCGAAGCGGATGCGGCGCGAAACGGTTCGCCCGGCCATGTTCACGGTGCCGGTACAGATGCGGAATTGGTCGTCATCGCTGTCGATCGCGACCGCGAGCGTCCCGGAAACTCCGCTGGCGGAATAGCTTTCGTTCACGACGCCGTCGCCGCCGGCATACAGGTCGGCGATGCTTCGTTGGCAAGCGGCCTCGGCCAGCCAAAAGGCCTGGGCACTGCGCAGTTCGTAGATCGTTTCGCGCGAGTTGTGGGTGGCCAGATGCAACAGGGCCAACACCATGGCGGTCAGCACCAGCAGAATGACCATGATGATGGCCAGAATGGCCCCCTCCTTGTTGGAACCGGCGCCGTGCTTTTTCATTGTACGTCCCTCGTGTGAATGAACGTTTTATCGACGATGCTTACGCCGCTGGCGCTTTGCATTTCGAGATGAAGCATGACGCCCTTCATGCCGGAGGTCGCGCTGTTGACTTCCAGGGGATTGAAAACGGTCAGCCCCTGGTCGATCAGAACCCGGCTGGCCCCGGCTGCGGTGCGGGTCAAGCTGCCCTCGGCGGGATTGCGGGTGTATTGGATCGAGTGGGCCCGGTACTCGGTGTCCGGCAGATAGAGCGTATTGGTTCCGCCGACGATCGTCTCGCCATCATAGCTGTACTCGGCATTGCGCACGTCCTTTGCAATGAACCGGACGGCCACGGCGAGATCGCGCCGGAGCTCGGCATATTCGGCATTGACCGACATCGACTTGCTGGGCATGAGCAGGATCAACCCGACCGTCAAGGCCAGGATCCCCGTCGCCAAACCGGCCACCAGCAGCTCAATGAGCGAAAAGCCCGCTTTGGTCCGGGGGGCGCTCACAGGTCGCCTCCCGGGGTCATGATCGTGGTCAGCACCACGGCACTCGGATCGCCGGGGTAGCCGACCGTGACCGTCAGATACTTAAATTCGGGCACGCTGCCGCTGGCCGCCACGCGGTCGACC
>NZ_JBFJYW010000232.1:0-6436 GCF_041622395.1 Pontiella sp.
GAGGGTTTCGAGCATGGTTGCAACCTTGGGGGGGGGTGGTGGTTATTTGAGGAAGAGTTCGATGTAGATGTAAAGCATGGGCGCGGCGAACAGGATGCTGTCGACCATGTCGAGGATGCCGCCGAGTCCGTAGACCATCGTATTCGAATCCTTGACGTCGACCGCGCGTTTGAAAAGCGATTCCACCAGATCGCCCAATGTGCCGACGACGGGGAACAGGACGCTGAGGGCCATGGCGTGGCCCAAGGGGAGGGCAATGGCGCTGTTGAGCCGTCCGTGGAAGATGAAGTACCAAGCCACGTTCACGAGGGCGCAGAAAACGATTCCGCCAACCAGTCCTTCCCAGCTTTTCTTCGGCGAAATGAAGGGGGCGAGCTTGTGCTTGCCGAAGCGGGTGCCGAAGAAGTAGCCGCCGGAGTCGGCCATTTTCATGCAGAGGATCACATAGAAGGCGGCCCAGCCGGGCTTGGAGAGGTCGCCGCACAGGAAGAGGCGCACCACGAAGCTCCAGAGCAACGGGACATAGACGACGCCCAGGATGGTGCCCATGCAACTATCGAGCCCTTCGCGCAGGTTTTGATAGGCCAGGATGCGGAAAAAGTTGGAGACGATCACCAGCAGCAGGATGCACCAGAGCAGGTTGTCGGAAACCGGTCCGGTCATGTGGAACCAGGTGGCCCCCACAAAAACGAGCCCGCTGCCGATGCCCCATTTGGTCGAGGTTTTCACGCCGCCCTGGTTGAGCAATCCGAAAAATTCCCAGCTGCCGACGGCGGCGAACAGCAAGAGTCCGATCAGCCCGATCGGCCAGCTGCATGGAACCAGGCAGAAGGCGGGGATCAGCACCGACGCGATGCACAGGGCTATGAGTATCCGTTTCTTATCCATAAATGTATGTCGCTATTTCTTATTCACACCACCATACCTACGGTCGCGGCCATTGAAAGCTTCCAGTGCTTCGAAAAACTGCGGCTCGCGGAAGTCGGGCCAATAGGTGTCGGTAATATGGAACTCGGAATAGGAGAGTTGCCATAGCATGAAGTTACTCAATCGCAGCTCGCCGCTGGTACGGATCATCAGCTCGGGATCGGGTACGTCCGGTAGGTAGAGGTGCTGCGCAACCGTCTGTTCGTCGATCTCCTTCGTCTTCAGTTCACCCGCCTTCACCTTTTCGGCGATCCGCTTGGCGGCATCGGCGATTTCCATGCGGGAACCATAGCTCAGGGCAATGATGAAGGTGTGGTCGGTGTAGTGCGCCGTGGCGTCGATCGTCTTTTGGAGGCGTCGGCGGACGGGCAGGGGCAGGCGCTCGAACTGGCCCATCACGCGCAGGCGGATGCGGTTGTCGTGCAGTTCCTGCTCATAGGCCTCGAGCGAGCTGATGAGCAGTCTCATCAGCCCGTCGATCTCCTGTGGCGGCCGCTTCCAGTTTTCGGTGCTGAAGGCATAGACCGTAATGAACTCCACCCCGGTCTGTGCCGCCGCGCGCAAGACGGCGCGCACCGACTGCGCGCCCTCCTTGTGGCCTTCGATGCGCGAAAGCCCGCGCTCTTGGGCCCACCGTCCGTTGCCATCCATGATCAGGGCAACGTGGCGCGGAACTTTGTCGAATGACGGGGTCATTCGAAGATCCTAAAATCTAAATCCGAAATCCGAAACAAATTCCAATGGGAAAATCCCAAGGCATCGGCAGATCTGTTTTGAGCTTTCGTCATTGTGCGTTCGAGTCTGTTTCGGATTTCGATATTCGGATGTCGGCTTTCCGTGCCTAGCGATCGAGCAGCATGGTGCTGGCGCGCTTCGGACCCACGGAGAGGATGGCCACCTTGACGCCGGTAATCGCTTCGATGTACTCGACGTATTTCTTGGCCTGCTCGGGAAGTTCGTCCCAGCACGTGCAGTCGGTGGTCGGCGTGTTCCAGCCTTTGAAGTCCTCGTAGACCGGCTTGCAGCGTTGCAGTTTGCTGATCGAGGCCGGAACGCTGTCGAGGCGCTCGCCGTCGCACTCGTAGGCCACGCAAACCTTGATGGTTTCCACGGCGTCGAGGACGTCGAGCTTCATGAGTGCCCATTCGTTGATTCCGCCGACCATGGCGGAATATTTGGCTACCACGGCATCGAACCAGCCGCAGCGCCGCGGGCGTCCGGTGGTGGCGCCGAACTCGTGGCCGACTTGCGCAATGTGCGCGCCCATGTCGTCGAACAGCTCGGTCGGGAACGGTCCTTCGCCGACGCGGGTGGTGTAGGCCTTGACGATGCCGACCACGCGGTCGATCGCGTTCGGCGGAACGCCCGATCCGGCGGGGGCGCCGCCGGCACCCGTGCTCGACGAGGTGACGAAGGGGTAGGTTCCGAAATCGACGTCGAGCATCACGCCCTGTGCGCCTTCGAACAGGATTTCGTCGTCGTCCTTAACGGCTTTGTGCAGGATCGGAATGGTGTCGCAGATGAACGGCTTGAGATAGTCCGCGGCTTCGGCGATTTCCGCCACCATTTCGTCGACGTTGAGCGCTTCGCCGCCCATGGCTTCGATGACGCCGTTTTTCGAGATGGCCATTTCGCGGACGCGGTCGAGGAAATCGGCTTCGAGGATGTCGCCCATGCGCAGGCCGATGCGGTCGGCCTTATCCATGTAGCACGGTCCGATGCCCCGTTTGGTGGTGCCGATCTTCTTGCCTTTTTCGAGGTTGCCTTCCTTGGTGCCGTCGATGGCCTTGTGGTAGTGCAAGACGATGTGTGCGCGGTCGGAAATGAAGAGGCGGCCTTCGAGTTTGATGCCGCGTTCGGTCAATTCGGTCAGCTCGCTCATCAGGCCGATCAGGTCAACCACCAGGCCGTTGCCGATGACGCACTTGCACGATTCGCGCAGGATGCCCGACGGGGTGAGGTGCAGCACATATTTCTGGTCGCCGATTTCGACGGTGTGCCCGGCGTTGTTGCCGCCCTGGTAGCGTACGACCCAGTCCGCGTTCGCGGTGAGTACGTCGATGATTTTGCCTTTGCCTTCGTCGCCCCACTGCGACCCGATCAATACTGTCTTCGACATGCTTTATATCTCCATATTAGCAATGATCGGTCATCCGAAGATCCGCACTTGTCCGCCTTTTTTCCGACAACCATATAAAAAAGCCCACTTCATAAAGGGGGCTTATGAAGCGGGGAAGTTAGGGAAACCCCCTCCGCTCGTCAAGACTTGAGGCGGTCGAATGAGGGGCCCCGCCCCGGTTGCCTGGGGGAAAGAATTCGTTTTTGGGGGTAGACACGGAGGGGCGGGCGGACTAAAAACGCCGTCGTTGACGGGTTCGTTTTTCGCCGGGAAAACATCCGGAGCGGAGCCGCGTGAAAACAATAACTGGGAGAAGCTCATGTTTCTTGAAGTCTATGCCGTTAAACGCAGCGAATACACCAAGGATACCGAGATTTCCATGGTGTCGCACAACCTGCGCCTAATCGAAATGACCGGTGCGCGCATCCGCAACTGCGATCTCTTTCCCGAGCGCACGGAGATCGTCCTGCCCAACAAATCGAAGTTGCTTTGCGCAGGCAGCTACGAAGAACTCGTCCAGCGCATGGCGCAGGCCGAGAACGGGATTGCCCGTATCAAGAAATAGCGATCGAGGCCGGCCTATTTCCGGCCGGCGAAAGGCGCTTGCGACCGGCCTATTCGAGGAAATAGTTGTAGTCGCGCGCCTCTTCGCTTTCGATCACTTCCATGGCATCCTCCGGGCTGATGGCGGCAATGAGGCGGGAGCGGATGGCATCGTTGCGGACCATGGCGGAAAGGCTGGAGAGCACCTTGAGGTGCATGTCCTTCTTGTCCTTCGGCGTAACGATCAGCATGATGACCTTCACGGTTTCGTGGTCGGGGGCGTCGAAATCGATCCCGTTGCGGCAGATGCCCATCACGCCCTGTATGGCGGGGCCCTTTTCCGTGTGCCCGTGCGGAATCGCGATGCCGCGCCCCATGGCGGTCGACATGTCCTTTTCGCGCGCCACCACCGATTGGTAAAGTTCCTCCTGGCTGATGTGCTCGACCCGGTGGGTCCGCATCAGGAACGCCACCAGCTGGCGGATCGCGTCCCACTTGTCGGCGGCCTTGAGGTCGACGACAATGAACTCCTCCGCCAGAAACTCGACGAGCCGCTGGCGGTCGCGATTGGCTTCACCGGACCGCGCCAGCGCGGCCTTGGTGCAAAACGGCCCCGCGATTTCCGCGATCGTGACCCCGGCCAGCACGATGGCGCTGACGACCTGCTTGATCTCGGCGGGGATATCGGCGTCGTTGCCCAGCAAAATCACCAGACCGATGGCGATGCCGGACTGCGGGTAGAGTGCGAAGGACATGTTCTGCCAAATGCGCTTGGAGCATTTTCCCGCAATGCCCCCCAAGGCCGCGCCAATGCTCTTGCCAAGAACGCGCGCGCCGGCATAGAGGAGCGCCAGCAGGCCGACCGCCAGCATGGCGTCGAGGTGGAGCGATACGCCCGCCAGCGTGAAGAAGCAGACGTAGAGGATCGGTTCGAGCGGCATCAGGGTCGTGAGCTGTTTTTCGGCGACTTCGGAGCTGTTGCCGAGGAAGACGCCGAAGAAAAGGTTCACCAGCAGCGGGCTGAGTTGGAGATAGGCCGCCAGGCCGTCCAGCAGCATGATGGCGAGCAGGATGGTGGAAAAGTCGTGGAACCGCGGCCGGCCGACCAGGGTCTTGCTGATCCAGCCGGCCGAAAGGCCCAGCGCCAGCGCCCCGAGCAAATGGTAGGCCGAGAGGATCAGTGCGTCGTCGATCTTGCCGGCGGTCTCGCCGCTGTCGAAATAGGCGGCCACAAACGTGCGCATCATCACAAACAAGAGAATGCACAGAATGTTGTTGAGCGCCACGGCGGAGATCAGCGTTTTGACGAACGGCCCCTTGGCCCGCGATTCCCGGATCAGCGCAATCGTCGTGGCCGGAGCGGTCGAGGCCGAGATGGCCCCCAGCAGGCAGGTGGTTGGCCAATCCATGCCGAACAGTCGCGCGGCCGCGATTACCGTGGCGACGCAAAAGCCGACCTCGAACAGCGAGATCGAAACAATGCGGCGCAGGGAGTTGTGGATGCGGCGGTAGGAGAGGTGGCCGCCGATGCTGACCGCCACCAGACTCATGGCAAACGTGGATAGCGGTTGCAGATCGTGGAGCTGTTGATGCGTGCCGATCAGGCCCAGGCAGGCGGGGCCAACCAACACCCCGCCCAAAATGTTTCCGGTCACGTGCGGTAGGCGGATGAGCTTCGCCACCCAGCCCCCGAAGAATCCGGCAAGAATCAAGATCCCGACCACCAAAAACGGACTCAGGTGCCCCGAGTGAATGATCGATTCCATGATTTGCCGCAATGCATCCACTTTTTTTGCCTCGCTTAGAGTTGGCCGACCCCCTCGGAATTGCCGCGCAGTGTGGCAGAGCCGCCACCCATTGGCAAGTAAACCGGACCGAATCTCAATAGGCCGCTCCCGGATGCACGCGCGTGACGCATGATTTGGGTTGTTGGATCGGTGCCGTTTCGCCATCCTCGCGCCATGAATCTGATATTGCTACAGAAAGCCGAAGTCGATGCCGATGGCCGGGCGGTGTTGTCCGACGACCGGGCCCGGCACATCCGAAAGATCCTGAAAGCCGAGCCCGGGAAGCAACTGCGCGTCGGGTTGTTGGATGGTCCGTTCGGCACCGGAACGGTGGAGTCGATGGATGGCACCCTGGTGGTGGTGAAATGCGAATTCGATCCGGAACTCCCGCCGATTCCGCGGATCGATCTGTTGCTCGCCATGCCGCGTCCGAAGGTGATGAAGCGGCTTTGGGCGCAGCTGGCGGCGCTCGGGACGGGCCGGATTGTGCTGCTGCGCGCCGAAAAGGTGGAGCGCTACTATTTCGACAGCCACGTCATCGAGCCGGGGTTCTATAACAAAATGTTGGTCGAAGGCCTGCAGCAGGCGCGGTGTACCCATTTGCCAGAAGTGTTGGTTCGTCCGCTGTTCAAGCCATTCGTGGAGGACGAGCTCGAAGCCCTCTTTCCCGACCACCTGAAACTGCTGGCCGACCCCGCCGGAACCAAGCGCCTGTCCGAAATCCAAGACCTCGGCGCGGGCAAACGGGTGCTGCTGGCCATCGGTCCCGAAGGCGGCTGGACTCCCTATGAGCTGGAGATGCTCCAGGCGCGGGGATTCCGGCTCTTCGGAATGGGCAACCGGATTCTTCGCACCGATACCGCCACCGTCGGTTTGATCTCAATGATCGCCGAGCAGGTGGGGTAGATGCGCACACTTGCGCAAGTGTGTGCACATAGCCGTCGGTTCCAATCGGCGGTTGCAGGGCCTTATTCAGCCCCCAAAGACCCTGATCTTTGGTGAAATCCGCTCATCGCGGGGTAGCGCGTGCTTGGCCGCGCGGGCGGTCACACTTGCGCAA
>NZ_JBFJYW010000233.1:0-6435 GCF_041622395.1 Pontiella sp.
TCCGGTTTTCAGGAACAGGATGTTTCCCCACGACTCGCCCGGCAGGTTCCGGACCACGCTGTTGGTTCCGTCGCCGACCAGTTGCAGGTTCTTGCTCACGGTCAAGAGCTCGGAAACGATATATTCGCCCGCCGGGAAATAGAGCGTGTCCCCGGCAGATGCCGCCGCGTAGGCGGAAAGGATCGCCGCATAGTCGTCGTTACCGTCCGAGCCGTTCGCCCCGTAGGCCGTTACGTCAATGATTTTGCCAGTCCAGGCATAGGGACTCACCACCTCGACGGTCAGCGCATCGGCGAAGCCGTACTTCCCGCCGTGCCCGTTGTGGGCATAGAGGGTATAGCTTTGGGTCGCAGCGCTTTCCGGCATTTTAAACGCCGCCTTGTAGGGATTGCATTCCGTGCTGGTCAGCCATTCGTCCAGCTCTTTGACATAGCAGTAGGCATTCACCCCATCCAACGTCAGGTTCTTGCCGTAGACATAGAACGTCTCACCGGGATTGATGGAGTCGAAACCGACCCAATCGGCCTGAGCGGCATTGATCGCCACCGGTTCGCCAAAGCCGCTTCCATTCATGGCCCACAGAAGATACACGTCGGCAGCGGGACGGAGGGCATCCGATAGGGTAACGGCCGCCTGCCGGCCATCAATCAGTTGCGCGTCGCAAGCCACCAGCCCGGACGCTTCCCCATAGGCAATAAACGCCGTATCGTCGGCATCGAGGCCCTCCGCAGTCAAAACCAGGGTATCCCCGGGTTGGTTTTGGCGGATCCATTCAGCAATCTGCGGGGCATTCGCATCGGCACTCTTCTCCAGAGCAACCGGAGGCGAGAAGGGCGCGAAGTCGTCGCGCAGCACCTCTTCCCCCGGCCCCGAAGTGGGCATGTCCGGCAGGTTTTTCAGCTCCAATGCGGAAACAACATGTGTAAGCGTCAAGAATGCAAGCGCAAGGAGACATCGAGGTATCACTAGATTATATTGAAATGTTATCATTGGTTTCTTCCTGTTCATAATGTTGAGGGATATGCACCTTGCCCCATTCAAAGTGGAAGAGTCCTTCGCCGATCACCGGTCGACCCCACAAACATCCCGTAGTGCCATGTAGAGCAACTGCCATGCCATATGTCTCTGTAAATGGCGGAGTTAGCTCTGTTGCGAATCGTTTCTTTTGGCATGAACAGGAGATGCCATCAACCCATAACACCATCAAATATAACACCTATAACGCGCACCGATTCCGCGGAATACGAATTGAACCATGCCCACTTAAGCCAAACGAAAACGCGTTCACACAAACATCAATCAACATATTCAAACACGCTACCGCCATTGGTCAGCCAGGGCTACCCCCCAACAACCACGTTCACCAACGGTCATTCAAACGATTACCGCACATCATGTGCCATTCATCCTGCACCGCGGACACCCAAATACAATCCTACACGAAGTTCAACTTTCATTACGCTGCAATTGGGCAGGTCTCTTTAAACTTTTCCTCTAAGAAGAGATACAACAACCTCGCCAAACGCGACTTAAGCGCACCCAGTCCGCCCATAATTTAGAATCGTTAAACTATGCACTCCCGTAGGGTTTGTAGCTGCCATAGCCAGAGGTGTAGCCATATCCCTCGGCCCCCTTGAACATGCCGGAAAGCGAGTACGGGACGTCGTTCGCAATGCAACCGAAAACAAACGCATCGATCTCGTCGAACTTGGCCAAGGCGAATTTGAGCGAACGGCGACGGGTTTTTCCAATGCGGGACACAACGATTACGGCATCGGCACTATTGGCGAGCACCTGGGCATCGCCCACCATCCCTAGCGGGGGAGAATCGATGATTACGCGGTCATAATGGACGCGGGCCCATTCGAACAGCTCGGCCAAACGCCCCCGGCCAAGCAACTCGGCCGGATTGATTTCCTTGAGGGGCCGGCTCGTGATGACATCCAGGTTTTCGATCACGTTGTTAAATACCAGTTCGCGGTGCCCCAGATGGCTATCCCCATCCACCAACCATTCCAACAGCGAGGGATGCTCTTCCCCAATCGCAAAAACCGGGGCAATCTGCGGCCGGCGCAGGTCGGCGTCGATCAGCAAGGTTCTGGAACCGTTCATGGCGGAACTGATGGCGAGATTGCAGGCGGACACGGTTTTCCCTTCCCCCGGCATGGCACTGTTGACCAGCAACACTTTTGTTCTTTCCGCATATTTATCGGAAGAGACCAACGCATTGATTCCGGCGAAGATCTCGATCATGTGGCAGAACTTGTCGCGCAGGCCGATCGTGGCGAGTTCGCTACGGGAATCGGTCTTCTTGTAGGTGGGAATGGTTCCTAGAATGCGCAGGCCCAGATCCTTCAGGTCGGTAACCGACTCGATCTTACCCAACAGCAAAGAGAATAGTATGACCAGCGCGCAGCCAGCGCCGCCCCCCACAAAAACCCCGGAGGCCAGGATCCGCATTTTTCCGGCGTTAACCGGCATCCGCGGCACTTCCGCATTTCGAATAACCTTGGTAAACGCCATGTTTTCATCGGCGGAAAGCCGGGCTTCCTCCATCCGGCGCAGCATGGACAGGTAGGCGTTGTCGGCGGCCTCCTTCTTCCGCTCCAATCGCTGGAGGCGCTGCTCTCCGCTGACGAGCTGCTGTTCCAAATCCAATGCCTCGCGCTCGAGGCTCAAGATCCGCGCATCCACTTGAGTCAACTGCTTGCCCAGCAGGTCGATTTCGTTCTGAACCGCCTTGGCAGACAACTCGATGAACTGTTCCATCCTTTTTTTTGCACGCGATTCCTTGTCGGCGGCGGCCTTGTATTCCGGATGTAGTTTCGTGTAGCGGCGCGCCACCAACTGGAGCTCTTCGTAGGCATCCCGCCATTTGGCGATCAACTCGTTGAGCTGCTCTTCCTTCGGAAGGCCCGCGGGAAGAATCTCTAGATTTGGATCGGTCCCCTTCAGCTCCCTAACAAAGCTCAAGACGGTCTTGCGCGACGCCAAGGTGCTGACCAAGATTTCGCGCTCGCCGGAAACCGCAATCAAGGCTTGGCCGACGGCAGCCTTGCGCTGCTCGAGCGAATCGAGCTGGAGCTCGTCGCGAATGGCCGACACCTGGCGCTCCACCTCCTCAAGGTCCTCGCGCTGGTCGTCGAGCTGGGTCTTCAGCCACTTGACGGCCTCATCGGACATCGCCTGGTTTTCCTGCATCATCAAAAGCCCGGCGCAGTAGGAAAGCACATTGACCAACTTGGCGGCAAATTCCGGGTCTTCGCTGAAATAGTATACGTTTACGATGTTCGCCGACGGATCCTTGTACCAGCCGACATCGGCAATGAGGGTTGCAAGCTGAAATTTGCCGATGGGGCCACCGACGGAAGAATCATCCTCGGGATAGCGCTTGAAATATTCCTGCGTGGCCAAGCGCTCCATGGCCGGAGACTGGAATTTCTTAAAGCGGGTGTTGAATATAACCCCCTCGTTCTGGCTAGGGGAGTCGTCGAAAATCGCTTCGTTATTGATCACTTTAGGACGCCGGACACTCATTTCCAGCTCCGCTTGCGCCTTGTAGATCAGCTTGACCCGTTGCGCATAGACGAAACCGCCGACTCCGCCGAGCATCGTCAACACCACCACGACGGGCCATCGGCGCAGGACCACCTTGATCAGGTTCATCGGCGAAAAGAAACCCGGCGCCGCTCCGCCGCCCGACGCCGGAGCGGCCGGCCTCACTGCACCCTCATCACCGTATGCTTGCTGATTACCTATCATTCTACGATTCCGTGTCTTTCTTTTTCGCGAAAATTAGCACATTCCGCGCCAGCCCGGCTTCTGCAGGGTCTTCTTGCCTTAAATAGCCCGCAAACAATATAAGAAGAGTAACCTATGATCCAAACGAATATGCATGCCGATTTTCTTTAATAGACGTAGCCGACGGACAGGGAAACCACTTTTTGGTCCTCGGAATATTCGTCGTTCACATATTGCCCCCGCAGGGAAGCCGAGAAGTGCCGGGTTGGATTATAGGCCAACTGCGCCGAGAAGAAGTGGTTCACCCCGCCATATGAGTCCAAGGAGGTACCGTTGCCGACTTCCTCGGTATAGTCGTGCAGCACCTGCCCTCCGAGCGACCAACGGGTTGCGATCGCCCACCCCCCTCCGTAGCCCGCGCGATAGACCATGCGGGCCTTGCCGCCATCGTATCCCGGCTCGTAGGTGTTGCCGTAGAAAGCATAGGCAGAAATCTTCTCCGTCGCCTGCCAACTGAACTTTAGGTCGAGCAGGCCCCCTTCACCGGTCCCCGACACGTCGTAATCGAAGTGCGCGGCGCCCGCTAGAATCGCCCAAGAGGTCTTGTCGCTGATTTGGCCTTGGGCGCCGCCCCCCACCGTGACGATGTAGCCATCCTCTTCGTCGTTGGTCTGCAGGGAATAGAAGCCCCCCGCCAGCAGCGTGAGCCGCTCCGAAAGAACGTGGTTAAGGACCAGGCTGACATTGTGGGTTTGCCACTCGGCGGATTCGTTGTTCTCCAGCTCCTGATAGTAATGCTCCAACGAATACCCGGGAACAAAGAAGGTTTTGTCCGACAGCGGGATCGCGTAGCCCACGTTGCCTTGAACCGTCCATTGGCGGCTGGGTTCGTCGCTTAGAATCGAAGAGGGGCCCTCTCCGGTTTCGGGATCGTAAGACACATCATACCCCAGGGTTTTCGCCACATCGACGGAGAGGCCCCAGCGCCAAGCTTCCTGATCGTAGCCGACCGCCGCCCCGCCGCTATAGAACTCGCTGTCGTTATCGGTATAATCGACATAATAGCGGCGACCGTAGGACGCGTCGGCCGAAAGCGAGAAAACGGCGGGAAGGTTTTCCAGCGAGGCCCCGGCAAGAACCTCGCCATAGACATCGCTTTCCGAATCGCCGGTCGCCTCGTCGAGACGCACGCGACTGTCGTACGCGGCCACCGTTTCGACCCGGGGCCGCAAGACAAGGTTGCCCAATACAATCCCCTCGCCCTCAAGCTCCTGTGCCCCCGCTGAAAGAACAAGCAGCATGCCGATCATAAAAACGAGCAATGGGGAACGAAGGCGCATTTAGAAAATCCGTTGGGGAACGTAGATGATATCGCCGTCATACAGGCTAATATCCGCATCGGCGTTACCCTCTTGGCCAATGTCGTTGTAATTGATCGAAACGCGGATTTTGCGGCCATCCTCCTCGGCTCGGGTCACCTGGATATCGGAGGTTTTCGCACTGGGCCCGAATCCGCCGGCATCGTTGATGGCGGTGGTGAGCCGGATGCCCTTGGCGGACGGAATCTTGATGCGGCCCGGCTGGGTGACCTTGCCGGTCACGGTCACGAACCCCCACTCGCCCTCGACGGAATCCTCAACGAAGTTAACCATAACCACGGGAGCGTTGACAAAATAGGCCCCATAGGCTTTCGCAATAACGGCGCGCGATCCCTCGACCGTAGCGCCGCCAATCTTCACATCCCCCACCAGCGGCAACGTAACAAACCCCAGATGATTGACGGCCGTCCGGTAGGACGAAACCTCCATTCGGCCATCGACCTCTACCGAAATCTCGATGGAATCGCCCGCAACCAAATTGGCCACCTTCTTGATTTCTTCCACCTCTGGCTTCCGCGCGAAATCAGAGGTCGTCACCGCGGAGGTCCCTGTGGTTGTACAACCCAACGGAAGAACCAGCGCAAGGGCAAGCAATACGAATGACATGACTTTGATCAACATCGGCAAATCGTCTCCTATGCAAAAAAAGAACAGCACATAAACCAATGGCTGTTCTTAGACGATTGCACCGCACGATGGCAAGCACAAGCGGATTATTCGCCGCAAGACTTTAGTCGGTCAAAAAATGGCCAATCCATTTCCCATAGACATATTCGCCACTTGCGTCGTCCCACAAACCAATCCAATACCACTTGCCCCAAGCAGGCAACTGAAAGTCATAGGTACCTGCATGGTCGTAGGTTTCAAAATCCTGCAACCATGCGCCGGCGGAATTGTCCCAGATGCAGACCAGATGCGTTCCGGACACCTCGGGCAGAGCCAACCGCTCCAGCGGAAGGCCCACTTCGCCCGTGAAGGCCTTTGCACAGAACAGCGTTACGATTAATGCCAATGCCAATTTCTTCATTTTATTTCTCCTTGCTAATTTCTAAAGATGGAACCAGTTCGCCTGGATCTCGGTTGTTTCGCCGCTCACCGTGTTGGTCTCGATGACCGACACCCAATACCACTGGCTCGGGTCCTTGCGCTCAAACACCAGTTCGCCTTCAAACGGCCCGTTGGTGGACCACTCGCCCGTGCCGTGTTCGTACACGACGGCCATGATGGTTTTATCCTCGAACCCTTCCAACGGATAGACAATCTTGGAATCGACCATGGCCACCGCCACCTCGTGCGCCGCATCAAGCCCGCCGAA
>NZ_JBFJYW010000234.1:0-6371 GCF_041622395.1 Pontiella sp.
GCAACCGGAGCGGTTACGACCGGCTTCGCCCCAACCTTTTCCACAACTTGCCGAACAACCGGCTCAGGCGTCGTTTCCACCGGATCAACGGGCTCTTTAAAAACATTGGTAACAGAAACTTCCGCCACCTGTTCAACATGACCGCTCATCCCAATAGGCAGTTGCAGATTGACCGGAAAACAAAGCCGAAGCAAAACCACGCACCACAGCAGATAGCGGAATCCGGCTGAAAGGCGCTTGCAACAGAGCGAAACCAACCAGACCGCCAAAACAAGAACCGTCAACTGCCAGTTCAAATCCCACAAAAGGCTCCCCAGTCGCTCTGCCAAACTATATCCCGTGCTCATGATTATTCCCCCTTATGCTCATCAATCAGCTTTTTCAGTGATTCAATCTCTTCCTTGTCCAGCTTCCGGCTCTCGGCCAAATGAGCAAACAGCGGAGCCAACCCATCATCCATCACAGTGGAGAAGAATGAGTCAATCGCATCGGAAACCACCCTCTTCTGTCTGACGCAGGGCTTATAGAGGCAAAGCGGACCCAGCTTTTCTCGCTTCAGGTAGCCCTTTTTCACAATACGATCCAACATCGTTTTCACGGTCTGGTATTCCCATTCTCGATCCGCCCCAATCGCTTCATAAATCTGCCGAGCCGTACTTTTGCCCTTTTCCCAACATAGATTCATGACAACCCATTCGGCCTTTGAAAGCTCCCTGCCCATAACAACCTCCACTCATACTGTAGCAACATCACTACATCTGTAGCGTCATGGCCGCAAGAAAATTCTTTCATTTTTCTTCAAACACCTCACTTCTCCGCAGCAGAAACAAAACCAATCTCAACAAACATCTTCAGATTTTTATTGCGGCCTCGCCGCAAGATCCCTATAAATCCGCCCTTTCGTGCGCCCATAGTTCAATGGATAGAATAGTGGCCTCCGAAGCCATAGATACAGGTTCGACTCCTGTTGGGCGCACCAGCTTCACTGTAACGTGATCCGTCAGGCTTGAAATCAATCACGTTTCACGACTCACTCGTCACGAAAAGGAAACTCCCATGTCAGCAGAAACCGGACTCGAAAACATCAAGATCGACGGCGCGAACCTCTGGAAAGAGGAGAACTTCACCGACCTCAAAGTCGGCAACATCCGCAAAATGACCCCGATCAAGCTCGACGGCAGCGAAGACGAAATGCGCACCGCAACATATTCGGCCACCACCAACATCATGACCCCCGGCGGCGCCCTGCCGATCTCCGGCGAGATCGAAGCCACCAACCTGGCCGAAGCCGTCGAAAAGTTCCCGGAGGCCATCAACGCCGCCGTCAAGCAGCTCCAGGAAGACATGGTCCGCATGCAGCAGGAACAGGCCAACAAAATCATCACCCCCGACGAACTCCGCGGCGGCAAGAACGATATCATCATCTAATCGCACCGCAATTCGATCGAAAAACCAGGAAACGGCCTCCGTTCCCTGGTTTTTTTTATGCCAAGGCGCATCGCGAAGCAATTAGCCGCGGGCCATATGGCCTCCCGTTGCAGACCGCACCATTCTCATCGAAATTTGCGTTTATTCACCGTTCGGAATCCTGCTATCTTCCACGGATGGATCTCTTCCGCGAACCCTCAGAAAAGCCCAAGGCGAAGGCCGGGGCGGGCACCGCCCCGCTGGCGGCGCGCATGCGCCCGAAGGCGCTCGACGAAATCATCGGCCAGGAACACATCCTGGGCGACGGCAAGTTGCTGCGCCGCGCCATCGAGGCCGACCGCATCAGCAGCGTCATCCTCTACGGTCCGCCCGGCTGCGGCAAAACCACGCTGGCCGAGGTAATTGCCAAAACCACCGACCGCCGCTTCGAGCGCACCAGCGGCGTACTGGCCAACGTCGCCATCCTGCGCAAGATTCTTGAGGGCGCCAGCCATTGGAAAAAGATGAACGGGCAGGACACCATCCTGTTCATCGACGAAATCCACCGCTTCAACAAGTCGCAGCAGGACGTCTTGCTGCCCTACGTGGAAAACGGCGACATCATCATGATCGGCGCCACCACCCACAACCCCTTTTTCTTCATCAACACGCCGCTCAACTCGCGCTCGCAGATTTTCCAGCTCCAGCCGCTTTCCGAAGAATCGATCACGCGGGTGCTCAAACGGGCGCTCGACGCGCCGACCGGGCTCAACGGGCTCGTCACCGCCGACGACGAGGCGCTCGGCCATCTGGCCGCCGTTTGCGAGGGCGATGCCCGCCGCGCGCTCAACGCGCTGGAGATTGCGGCGCTCACCACCCCGCCCGACGACGCGGGCATGGTGCACCTGACCCGCTACGAGATCGAAGAATCGGTCCAGAAGAAGGCGGTCAACTACGACCACGACGAGGACGAGCACTACGACACCATCTCGGCCTTCATCAAAAGCGTGCGCGGTTCCGACCCGAACGCGGCGGTCTACTGGCTGGCCAAGATGCTCTATGCCGGCGAAGACCCGCGCTTCATCGCCCGCCGGCTGATCATCCTCGCCTCGGAGGACATCGGCAACGCCGACCCGCGCGGCCTCACGCTGGCGGTTTCGACGATGCAGGCCGTCGAGTTCATCGGCATGCCGGAGGCGCGCATCGCGCTTTCGCAGGCCACGACTTATCTCGCCTGCGCCCCCAAGAGCAACGCCGCCTACCTCGCCGTCAACCAGGCGCTCCACGACGTCGAGAACGGCCGCACGCTGCCCGTCCCGAAGCACTTGCAAAGCGGCCCCAAACCCGACAAGGGCGACGTGAAATATCAATACGCGCACAATGGCGACGGCCACTTCGTCGACCAGGAATATGTCCCGACCGAAAAGGTCTACTACGCCCCGACCGCCAACGGCTACGAAGAGACCATCCGCAAGCGCATCGAATACTGGAATTCGCTGAGGAAACCCAAACATGAAGACCAAAGCTGAGTTACGCAGGGAGATGGCATCCAAGCGCCAGGCGCTGGATGCCGGCTGGATCGATTCCGCCAGCGCCGCAGTGGTTGAAAACCTCCAATCGCTCCCGGCCTTCCAATCCGCCAAAACGGTCGCGCTCTACATGGCGATCGGCGGGGAGGTGCGCCTCGACCCGCTTTTTGCCACCTGCCGGCAACAAGGCAAAACCACCGCGATCCCGGTTTTCAACCCGTCGACGAAACTTTACGAGATGGCGGCCATCACCGCAAACACGCGCTTCGAGACGGGAAACTACGGCATTCCCGAACCCGTGGCCCCGGCCCCCATCGCCCTCGCGGAAATCGACTTCATGGTGGTTCCGGGGGTCGCGTTCGACCGCCGCGGCAACCGGCTCGGCCGCGGCGGCGGCTACTACGACCGCCTGCTGGACGGCTTCCCGGGCGTTACGGCCGCCGTCGCCTTCGATTTCCAGATCGTGGACCATGTTCCATGCGCCCCCCACGACCTTCCCGTCGATTTTCTGGTAACGGAGACCCAAACCGCCGAAGTTCCAAACGAACGTTAGACAAACCCCCGTGCCAGAGTATAGATTGCGCGATTGAAAATTAGGGGATCGTGACTGCCCGTATGATGCGGAACCAATGCATCGGGTTTTCCATGGGGCGCGTTCCAACATGAAACGGAGGTGAACCATGGAACCTTTAGACTATAGCGGCTACGAATTCATACTCAGCATCGGGTTTCTGGTATTGGGCTTCTTTTTCCACGCCTATCTCACCAAAACCAATGCCATTGCCGCCAGCAAGCAATCGAAAGCCATCCTGACCGAGGCCCAGAAAGAGGCCGCCGTCATCCGCCGCGAGGCCAAGGTCCAGGCCAAGGACGCCATTCTGCGCGCCCGCGAAAACTCGGAGCGCGACCTGGCCGCCCAACGAAAGGACATCCTCGACCTGGAAAAACGCGTGGTCGAACGCGAGAAAAACCTCTCCAGCAAGCTCGATATGCTCAACACCAAGGAAGTTCAGCTGACCGGACGCATGAGCGAGATCAGCGATCAAAAAGAAAAGCTTTCCATGCAGCAGCGCGAACTGGCCCGGATGATCGACGAAGAGACGCGACTGGTCGAGAAGGCCGCCGTCCTATCGAAGGATGAAGCGCGGAAAATCATCATGAAGCGGATGGAGGACGAGCTTCAGGCCGAAGCCAACGGCCTGGTGCGCCACATCCAGAAATCCGCCAAGGAGGACGCCAAGAAGGCCGCGCGCGAAATCATCGCCACGGCCATCCAGCGCTATGCGGCCGAAACCGTCTGCGACCTCACCACCAGCTCCGTCTCGCTCGAAAGCGACGACATCAAGGGGCGCATCATCGGTAAGGAAGGGCGGAACATCAAATCGTTCGAATCCGAAACCGGCGTCAACGTCCTGATCGACGAAACCCCGGAAGTGGTGGTGCTCTCCTCCTACGACCCGATCCGGCGCGAGGTGGCCCGCGTGGCGCTCCAGCGCCTGATCGAAGACGGGCGGATCCATCCGGCGCGCATCGAGGAGACCGTGGCCAAAGTCCGGCAGGAGATCGACGAAACCATCCGCCATGCCGGCGAAGACGCCCTGTTCGGGTTGGGCTTGACCGGCGTCGCCCCCGAGCTCGTCCATATGCTGGGCAAACTCAAATTCCGCACCAGCTACAAGCAAAACGTGCTCGACCACTCCATTGAAACCGCCCACATCATGGCCCTGATGGCGGGCGAGATGGGGCTCGACTCCAAGCTCGCCAAACGCGTCGGCATCTTCCACGACATCGGCAAGGCGATGGACCACGAGGCCGAGGGCGGCCATGCCGTGATCGGCGCCAACCTGCTGCGCAAATACGGAGAAGACCGGATCGTCTACAACGCCGTCGGCTCGCACCACGAGGAGATGGAACGCGAGAGCATCTACGCCGTCCTGTGCGACGCCGCCGATGCCCTGACCGCGGCGCGCCCCGGCGCCCGCATGGAGACGACCGACCTCTACATCCAGCGGCTCGAACAGATCGAAAAGATCGCCAACCAATATGCCGGGGTCAAGAGCAGCTATGCCGTCCAGGCCGGACGCGAAATCCGGATCATGGTCGAGCCCAAGAAATTCAACGACCACGGCACCTCGCTGCTGGCAAAGAACATTGCCAAGCAGATCGGCAAGGAAGTCAAGATACCGGGCACCGTGCGGGTAACGGTCATCCGCGAAACGCGCTGCGTGGAATACGCGAAATAGGAGAAATAAAACAATGGGACAGGTTATTGAACTCAAACATCCGCTGGTCAAGCACCACATGGCATCGTTGCGCGACAAGCACACGCCGCCGCACATCTTCCGCGATCTGGTCCGGCGCCTGACGCTGCTGCTGACCTACGAGGCGACCGCCAAACTCCCCTTGCAGCCGATCGAGGTCGAAACCCCGCTGACCACGGCCAAGTGCAAGGTGCTCGGCGCCCGCATTGGCCTGGTGCCGATTTTGCGCGCGGGCCTCGGAATGTCGGGGGCCGTGCAGGAATTGATCCCGCAGGCCGAAGTTTGGCACCTGGGCTTCTACCGCGACGAATCGACCCTCAAACCCGTCGAATACTACCAAAAGTTTTCCGAGCATCCGCCCGAGCTGGCGCTGGTGCTCGACCCCATGCTCGCCACGGGCGGCTCCGCCTGCGAAGGCGTAGAAATGGTTAAGCGATGGGGCGTCGAGCACGTCTCGATGCTTTGCGTCATCGCCGCCCCCGAGGGCATCGAAAAACTTTCGAAGACCCACCCGGACGTCGATATTTTCGCCTGCGCGATTGACGAACGCCTCAATGAAAATGCATACATTGTCCCAGGCCTCGGCGACGCCGGCGACCGCATTTTCAACACGTTGCAACGATAACCCAACACAAGGAGCACACCGATGAGAACAAACACCGCCAAATATTGGACCATCGCGGTCCTGTTCGTTACCGCCACCGCCGCCACCGTTTGGGCGCACTGCCAGATCCCCTGCGGCATCTACGACGACCAGATGCGCATCCATCTGATGGAGGAGCACGTCACGACCATCGAGAAATCGATGAAGGAGATCGAAGCCGGGCAAAACCAGAACCAGACCGTCCGCTGGGTCATGAACAAGGAAGAGCATGCGGACCAACTGACCGAAATCGCCACCTACTATTTCCTGGCGCAGCGCATCAAGCCCGAGATGGACCACTACGAGGAAAACCTCAAGGTCCTCCACCAGCTGATCGTCTACTCCATGAAGGCCAAGCAGACCACCGACCTCAAGAACGTCGAAAAGCTCAAGGAACTCATCCACGAGCTCGAACACAACTACTTCGGCGAACAGCACAAGCATTAAGAGATTGGATTGCCGGCGAACGGGGTTGTTGGCCACGGCCGCCAACAATTTACCCACCGTCGTTCCACGAATCCTTCCGCTCTA
>NZ_JBFJYW010000235.1:0-6203 GCF_041622395.1 Pontiella sp.
TCAGCCGTCCGGAGGAATGGGGCGGTGCGGGATTCGGCGGGCAGAGATTGCTCGTATTCCTCGTAATCACATCCCTCAACCGTGACCCGCCCTACAAACCATGCCGCCCTACAATGTTTCCGCCCTGCAAAAAACACCGCCACAAAAAAGGCCGCCTTGTGGGCGGCCTTGAAGGGTCGGTTTTGCGCGGCGGTTAGACCTCGAGCTCTTTGCCGGTGAGCAGCTTGTAGGCTTCGAGATATTTTTCGCGGCTTTTCATGATGATCTCTTCGGGCAGGGCGGGGGCGGGCGGGGTTTTGTCCCAGTCGAGCGTTTCGAGGTAGTCGCGGACAAACTGCTTGTCGAACGAAAAGGGCGAGGAGCCGGGCTTGTAGGTGTCGGCCGGCCAGAAGCGGGAGCTGTCGGGCGTGAGCACTTCGTCGATGAGGATCAGCTCGTCGCCGATCATGCCGAACTCGAATTTGGTGTCGGCGATGATGATGCCCTTCGTCAGGGCGAAATCGGCGGCGGTTTGGTAGAGCTTCAGGCTGATATCGTGCAGTTTGGTGCCCAGCTCTTCGCCGACGATTTCCTTCATCTGCTCGTAGGAGATGTTTTCGTCGTGGCCTTCGTCGGCCTTGGTGGACGGGGTGAAGATCGGCGCGTCGAGCTTGCCGGCCATTTCGTAGCCGGCGCGCAGCGGCATGCCGCCGATGGTGCCGGCCTTCTGGTATTCTTTCCAGCCGGAGCCGATCAGGTAGCCGCGCACGATGCATTCCACTGGCAGAAGCTCGGCCTTTTTAACCAGCATCGAGCGGCCCTTGAGCAGCTCTTTGTGTTCTTGGAGTTCGGGCGGGAAGTCGGCGACGTCGGTGGAGATCATGTGGTTTTTGACCACGTCGCCGGTGCGGTCGAACCAGAATTTGGAGATCATGTTCAGCACGCGGCCCTTGTCGGGAATGCCGTTGGGCATGATGCAGTCGAACGCGGAAATGCGGTCGGAGGCCACAAACAGGTATTGGTCGCCCAGATCGTAGACTTCGCGGACTTTGCCGGATTTGAATTTTTCAATGCCGGGCAGGTCGATTACGGTTGCAGCTTCGGTCATGGAATTCTCCCTAAGTTATTGGTTCTTAAAACGCGCGGCATAATACGGAGCCGAGCTTCCCGGCGCAACCCAAACCGCGCTAAATACGACCTTTCAGATAATCTTATTGCCGCGCGCCTCCCCGGGGCGGAGCTCCGCCCACACTTGCGCAAGTGTGCGCATGCTGCGCGGATGGTGGCGGGGGGCGGCGGATCGGCGTTAGATTTTGCCTTTGAGGTAGTCCTGGCGCTTGGTTTCGGGGAATTTTTCGATGGCATAGCGCAGCATGGTGCGCGGCATGTGGGGGTAGCGCGGTGTCAGAAAGGCCTCTTCTGCGGCGAGGTTGCGTTTGCCGATTTCGCGCAGCATCCAGCCGACGGCCTTGTGGATCAGGTCGTGTGGGTCGTCGAGCAGGAGGTCGGCAATGGCCAGCGAGGTGTCGAAGCGGCCCAGGGCGATGAAGTGGAAGGTGGCCAGCAGTCCGATCCGCCGTTCCCAAAGGTTGGAGCTCTTCGCGAGCCGGAAGAGCGGCGCGTGGGAGCGGTCGAGCAGCCATGGTCCGACGATCTTGTGGGCGGAGGAGTCGACCAGGTCCCAGTTGTTGATCCGGGCCGTATTGGCCAAGTATGCCCGATAGATTTCCTCCTGTTGCCGCGGTTCCGATGGTTGGAAAAGGTCGACCATCATCAGCAGGGCGAGCAACCGCGCCTCGTGGTATTCCGATTGGAGCAGCGCGAGCATCTCCGGCAGCCCGGTTCCGCGGAACCGCCGTGCCAGCCGGCGGGTTTGCGGCACGCGAATGCCGAGGAAAACATCCCCTTCGCCATAGTCTCCTTTCCCCGTCTTGAAGAACCGCTGCAGAACGGCGGCGTCTTCTGGGTTGGCGAGTTGGCGGAGTTCGGAACCTATTTCTTTGGCGGTGGCCTGCATGGGCTTATTTTGAACCAAACGAAGGGTTGGTATTGCAACCTCAATCATTATACTGATCGGGATTTATTTCAGGAGATTTCAATTGATTGACCTACATGTACATTCTGTCTATTCGGACGGCACGAATACCCCCGAAGAACTGGTTCGGATGGCCGAGGAGCGTGGCCTTGCGGCCATTGCCCTGACCGACCACGATACCGTTGGGGGGATCGTGCCGCTGCTGGACGCCGCCGCGGGCTCCTCGGTCGAGGCGGTGACGGGCATTGAGCTGAGCGCCGAGTGCGACCGCGGAACCATGCATATCCTCGGCTATTTCATCGACCACACCTGCGAGAAGTTGCTCGAAAAAATCAACATCGTTCGCGAGGGGCGCGAGGAGCGGAATGTCGAAATTCTCAAAAAACTCAACAAGCTGGGCTATGTCCTCACCTGGAGCGACGTGGTGCAGGAGGCGGGGGCGGACGTCGTGGGGCGGCCGCACTTTGCCGCCGCGCTGGTGAAGCGGCGGCATGTGAAAACCCGCAAGGCGGCGTTCGACCTGCTGTTGGCCAAGGGGCGCCCGGCCTACGTCGAGCGCTACCGCTATACCGCCTGCGAATGCATCGATCTGATCCGGCAGGCGGGCGGCATCTCCGTTTTGGCGCACCCGGCCACCATCTACATGCCCGACGACCAGCTCAAAGGGCTCGTCAAGGGACTCGCCCGCAACGGACTCGGCGGTATCGAGGCCTACTATGCCGAACACCATCCCGAAAACATGGCCCGTTTTTCCGAGTGGGCCCAGGAACTCGGCCTGATCTGCACCGGCGGCACCGACTTCCACGGCGGCAACACGCCCGATCTCAGGCTCGGATCCGGATTCGGCCAGCTCCATGTTCCCGACGAAGCCCTTGAACAGCTTAAGGCGGCCAAGGCCCGTATTTGATGGTCTTCTTGACGGGGTGCGGGCGCGCATTCCTTCCGGCTGGGGTTCCATTGCCCTGAGCCGGCGTTGCCGGATCCAAATCTATTTTTTACCCTGAATTTTGGAATGGAACTACGGATGAACTCAGATGGACACTGATGCTCAATGAAATATGGAGCTTGTTCCGCGCACCCTCTGGAGGAAGAGCCCGATTTGCATATCCTGTTCTTGGATCCGTGGTTATCCGCGTTGAGCCGCGGTTCATTTGCTTTTCCAGCTTTACAACCCATTTGCCGGGGCGCATCCGTCCTCGGCGGCTCGGGGACTCCGTGTGTTTGCAATGGTTACGAATCCGTAATTTATGTGGTGCAATTTTTCTGAAGAGGGATCGTTATTCGTCGATTACTTGGAGTTGTTGGAGAAATTATTAATACGAGGTGGCATCGATGCGTTGGCAAAAAGGATGGTTGTTCGGAATTTTGGTTTTGGGGCTGGGTATGGGCTCGTCGGCGCAGGATCGCGGCGGGCGCAGCAACGGCGGCTCTTCTTCGGGCGGGGGCGGGTCGCGGCCCAGCGGCGGCATGACCGGCATGCGCCCTGGCGGCATGACCCAGGGCAGCGGCACGAGTGGCATCGTCGCCACCGATCAGGCCACCCGCGACGCGGCCATCATGAGCGGACGCACCGCCGGAACCGGCGCCGACTCGGACATCGCCGTCAACTGGGAAAACATCACCCTTAAGGACTGCATCGAAGTCCTCTGCCGCGACCTCGAGATGGAATTCATCATTTCGCCGTCGGTCAACGTCTCGCAGGAAGTCAGCATCCGCGCCGGCGACGTCACGAAATGGGAGCGCGAAGACAAGCTTGAAATGTTCGATGCCATTCTGGAAACCGCCGGCGTGCAGCGCATCGCCCGCGGCCGCGTCTGGGTCTTTTCCCCGTCCGACCTCCGCCCGATCGTCGAGGCCGACAAGGATTCCGAATATCCCGACGGCAAGCCGATCATCGGCGTCATCCGCTTGAAGAACATCGGGGCCACCACCGCGCAAACCTTCCTGAACAATTTCAGCGGCAAGACGAAGAACGTCTTCGGCATGGAATCTTCCGGCGTCTTGATCGTGCTGGGCACCCAGGCCTATTTGGACCAGATGTACAACTTGCTCAAGATCGTCGATGTGCCTTCGACGGTCATGGTCCAGCACGTCCTCAAAGTCGCCGATGCGTCGGATGTGGCCGAGGAGCTGACCAACGTCTTCTACCGCCGCACCGGATACGACGGCTCCGCCGTCCAGTTTTTTGCGATTGCCCGCCTGAACATGGTCGTTGCCCACAACGCCACCGAGTCGCTCGCGGAGGAGATCGAACGCTGGATCGCGATGCTCGACCGCACCGAGGGGCAGAACGAGCGCGTCACCAAGATCTACCGCCTTAAAGTGGTCGAGGCCGAAACGATCGGCAACACCCTCGACGAGCTTTACTCCACCCTCTACCAGCAAACCCTCGACGTGCAGCAGGAAATGGGCAAGAGCGCAACGAAGCAGACTACCGGCAAGAACGATGCGGCAAACGCCTCCAACCAGGGCAACAAGAAAACCGATGCCGCCGCCACCGCCGCGCAATCCACGGCGAAAACGGCGACCGCCTCCGCGGCGGGCGGTTCCGACGCCGCCGGAACCGGAACCGTCGGCACTGCGGTCAACGAAGAGGTCATCGTCCTGTCCGACGAAGACACCAACACCCTGATCGTCAACGCCCCCGCCAACATGCACAAGCAGATCAAGGCCACCATCGAAGAGCTCGACCGCTCCCGCCGTCAAGTCCTCATCGAAACCGTCCTCGTCGAGGTCACGCTCGACGAAAGCCTCGACCTCGGCATCGAATGGGCCGTCATCGGCGACGGCGACCCCTCGCACTCCGGCTCCATGCTCAGCAGCATCGGGCTCGATTCCCTCACCACCGGCGGCGACTCCATGACGGCGGCGCCCGATGGGCTGACCTATCTGATGAACGCCAACGACAAGTCGATGGCGCTCATCCATGCCGCCGAAGAGGACGACCGTTTGCAGGTGCTCTCCTCCCCGACCGTGCTGACCCGCGATGGCATGGAAGCCGAAATCTCCTTCGGCGAAGAGGTGCCGATCCAGCAGAGCACCGTCACCGACGGCGGCAACGAAAACTTCTCCTACGACTACCGCGACGCCAAGATCACCCTCACGGTCACCCCCAAAATCGATGACAACCGCATGGTCACCCTCGACCTCGAACAGACCCTGCGCTCGATCAATCCCGACACCATCGACGACGAGGCCCCCAAGTTCTACACCCGCGAGCTGCGCTCGAACCTGCAGGTGGCCGACGGCCAGACGATCATCCTCGGCGGCTTGATCCAGCGCAACGACCAGAAGGTGCATTCCGGAATCCCGCTCCTGTGCAAGATCCCCTACATCGGTTGGATCTTCGGTCGCACCAAGACCGCCAAGGTCGGGTCCGAAATCCTCATGATCCTCACGCCGCACGTGGTCGAAACCCGCGACGAAACCGACTCCCTCTCGCGCGAGTTCCAGCAGAAGATCCTCGGCGCGATGGACGAAAAGGATATCCGTACCATCTTCAACCTGAAGGAAGAACCCCTCGAAAAACCGGTACGCCCCGACGCTTCCGGGGAAGCCGCCGATGCGGAGCCCGTTGACGCGGAGGCGGAATAATGGCCTACCGTCAACTTGGAGACATCCTCGTGGCGCACGGGTGCGTGGGACGCGATCCCGTGCAGGCCGCTCTGCGCAAGCAGGCGGCAACCGGTGCCCGGCTCGGCGAAACCCTCGTTGAGGACGGCGCCATCCAGCCCGCCGACCTCACCGCCGCGCTCGCCGAACAGTTCGAGCTTGCGGTCTGTCCGGTCGCGGATCCGGTGAAGCATCTGTGGCTCGACGAAAACCTGCCGTACCCGTTCCTGGTCGAGCACCGCGTGCTCTTCCTCATCGACGGCGAAACGATCACGGCCATCACCGACGACCCGACCGACTGGGCCAGCCTCGAGGCCGTCCGCATGCACCGCGGCCAGGAACTCGAAATCCAGCTCGTGCCCACCCCGGCCATGGACGACGCGCTCGCCCGCGCCGAGGATTTCGCCGCCAACAACCTCGGCTCCATGATGCAGGACGCCGAGGTCTTCGAGGCCGGCGACTGGGGCGACGAAGAGGAGCACCTGCGCGACCTCGCGCTCGAAGCGCCCGTCGTGCGCATGGTCAACCTCATCATTACGGCGGCCGTCGAAAAGCGCGCGTCCGACATCCACATCGA
>NZ_JBFJYW010000236.1:0-6098 GCF_041622395.1 Pontiella sp.
AAAACGCTGAAATATATCCACGCGGCCTTTGCCGCCTTCGACATCTATCTGCTCAAGCGCCACGACGCGGTGCAGGATTATATCGACGACGGCTCGTTTTCCGCCTCCGAAGCCGAGGAGGCCAAGCGCTACTGGGAAACCTACCTCGAACACGACGAGGAGCGCCAACAGCGGCTGATCGCCATGATCACCGCCGGGCTGCCGGGCGCGCAGGAAGGGTTTACGCTCGACGATTTCCGCGCGGCGGTCTCGAAATACGAAGGCATGTCGGTGGAGGTGCTCCGGGAGCACATCGCCTACTTCCTGGACGCGGTCGTGCCCGTCGCCAACGCCGCCGGGGTGCGGCTTTGCTGCCACGCCGACGATCCCGCCTTCACCCCCTTCCTCGGCACCCCGCGCGCCGTCGGCGGCGCGCAAGGCTATAAGTTCCTGCTCGACCACGGCTGCGGCGTCAACCTGTGCATCGGTTCGCTGATGGCCAACGAAAACAACCGCGACATCACCACCGTCATCCGCGAAATCGCCGATTACGGCCAAATGAAGGGATTGTCGATCGACGCCATTTTCCCGCACATCCACCTGCGCCCCATCGAAACCGACGGCAAGAATTTCCGCGAAGGGCACCATGCCGAACATCGCGAGGAGCTCGCCAAGGTGGTGCATACCCTCGTGGATCTCGGCTGGCAGGGCGTCTTCCGCCCCGACCATGCGCCGCAGTCGGACCACGGCTTTGGCCGCCCGGGCTACGACGTCATCGGCCGCGGCTACGGCGCGAACCTGCTGCTCGGCCTGTTCGAAATGGCGGAAATCGTCAAAACCACCCGCTTCCGCGCGGTGGAGGCCGCGATCAAGGCCGCCAACGGCGACATGGCGCTCAAGGAAGAGGCGGTCGAAGCCGCCCGCAAAGCGGAGTCGGACAAGATCGGCCGCAAGATCGCCTTCATAAAGGTGCCGTTTGCGTTCGGCGAACAGGGCGTGGTGGCCCACCTCCGATAGGAACCCCCGTTTCCCGCCGCGGCGCGTGCCTGCGGTTCCGGGGGGCGGCTGCGCCCGATCGACGGGTTAGGCGTAGCCCAGTTTTTTGAGGATCCAGAAGTTCTTGCGCCAGTTTTTCTCGACCGTGACCCATAGATTGAGTTTGAAGCGGACGCCGTACATTTCGTACAGCTCCTTCTCGGCCTGCTCCCGCACCCATTTGATGAGCCGGCCCTTATCGCCGATCACGATCCCCTTCTGGGAATGGCGCTCGACCATCACCGAGACATCGACGGTCCATTTCTTTTCCTCTTCGATGATATCCTCGACCCAAACGGCAACGGCGTGGGGCAGCTCCTGCTCCAAGCGGTGGAAATATTTTTCGCGGATGACATCGGCGATGTTCAGCTTGCGCGGGTAGTCGGTCAGGATGTCGTCGGGGAAGAGCGGCGGCCCAACGGGCGTATACTCGAAGAGCGTGCCGAGCAGATCGGCCATGCCTTCACCCTGCAAGGCGGAGACCGAAGCCCAAACGGGTTCCTGATTGCTCTCCTTCTCGGCCTTGATCGCTTTCCACAACTCCTGGTACGCACCGGCAAAGTTGCGGCCCCGGTCGCTTTTGTTGAGGGCAATGATGCACGGCACCTCCTCGCGGCAAAGGCGGCGGAACCAGCCGTCGTCTTCGAGTTCCGGCTTGGAGGAGCCGTCGAGCACCAGCAGGATGGCATCGACGCCCTGTACGGCGGAGCGCGCCGCCTTGTTCAGGTTTTTGCCGAGTTCGCCCTGGGCCTTGTGCACGCCGGGGGTGTCGAGGAACACGATCTGGCCGCGCTCCTCGGTCAGGATGGCGCGGATCAGGTTGCGGGTGGTCTGCACCGTATCGCTGACAATGCTGACCTTTTCTCCCAGCAGGTGGTTGACGAGCGTGGACTTGCCGACGTTCGTGCGGCCGACGATGGCGACGATCCCCGCGCGCCCGTTCGATGGGAATTCGCTATGTTCTTCAGTCATGGCCGCGGGTTGTAGCACACTTGGGCCGGAATGCGTAAAGAATATTCGCGGATTCGCTTTTCGGCGTTGCGCGTGCGCGACCCATTATCTATGGTGTTGGGTCTATGAAATTCGCACGTTCCATTTGGTTGACGCTGGCCACGGCCACGCTCTCGCTCGGGCAAACCAACATTGCCCCGAAACAAACATCGTTTCCGATCGACGGCTATGCCGCGAAGGTCAACGCCCGGGTAATCACCGTCGGCGAGGTCAACGAGGCCATGGCGCCGCTGTTGCCGGAACTCTACCGCCAGTACAAGGGCGCACAGCTCAAGGAAGAGGTGGAAAAGGCGTTCAGAAGAACCCGCAACGAACTGGTTGAGCGGGCGCTGATCATGGAAGCCTTCGAGGCCCGGGGCGGGATGATCCCGGACCAGTACGTGAACGACGAGATCAAGAACGAGATCAAGCAGCGCTTCAAGGGCGACGAGGCCCTCTTCGAGCAAGTGCTCGCCCAGCAGAAAAAAACGCGCGCGGAATACATGGATTTCGTCCGCGAGCAAATGGCCGTCGGCATGATGACCAGCCAGGAAGTCACCGGCCGCGCGCGCATCACCCCGGAACAGGTGCGCGAGGAGTACGAAGCCAACAAGGAAATCTATTTTATCCCCGAAAAGGTCAAACACAGCGTGATCGTGCTGAACAAGGGCACCTCCCCGACCGACCAGGCCGTCAAGATGGAAGAAGCCCGCAAGATCCGCCAACGGCTGATCGACGGGGCCGACTTTGCCGAAACCGCCAAGGAGGTTTCCGAGGGGAGCCGCGCCGCCGACGGCGGCGAATACCAGTGGCTGCAGCCCAAGGACGTGCGCCCCGAACTGCAGGAAACCCTCAAGGTGTTGCCGGCGGGCGAGATCAGCGAAATCATCGAAACCGACGACCAGCTCTACATCGTCAAGGTCGAGGCTCGCCGCCAACCCGGCTATAAATCCTTCGACGAGGTTCGGGCCGATATCAAGAACGCCCTCACCGCCAAGGAGCGCGCCCGCCTGAAAGAACGCTGGATCGCCCGCCTGCGGGAAAACAGCTACGTCGTCATCTACGAGTAGGCCGTCGGCCCCGTTCAATCCCCCGGCTGGATGCGGCCGCGCAGCCGCTTTTTCTGGCCCTGCTTCGCTTTGTCGTCGAGCATGCGGGCCTTTGCCCGGCGGGAACGGCGGCGTTTTTGGCGGCGGATTTTTTCGAAGGCCTGCTGTTTGGCGCTTTTTTCGCCGAGGAGCTGCCCCTCGACGTGCTCGCAAAGCTCGCGGCGGGCCCAGTAGCGGTTGTCGGCCTGCGAGCGGGTTTTCTGGCACCGGATCTCGGCGCCGGAGGGCGCGTGGTTCAACTGGACGCAGGAGGAGGTCTTGTTGATCTTCTGCCCGCCCTTGCCCGAGCCGCGGATGAAATGCTCCTCGATCTCCTGCTCGCTGATCCCGAGCTTTTCCATCCACCCGTGGAGCTTTTCCCATTTTTCTTGCGTAATCATGAAAGGAGCATAGGGATCCCGCCGCGCTTTCGCAATTGATTTAAACACTCCGCCGAATATGATGGGCCGAATGGAAATACTGCTCGCCAGCGCCAAAGCGGCCCTTTGCAACCTGCTCGCCTCGCCCGAATACCTTCTGTTTCTGGGCGGTCTGCTGGCGGCGTTGCTGCTCCTGCTGCACCACCGGAAGAATCCGCCCGAAAACGTGGCCCTGACCGAACGATTGTCCGAACGGGCCCTGGGATTCTTCGACATCTACGGCCTCGTCCTGCTCTACCTCACCCTCTTCGTCGGCGCCATGTTCACCGGGCGCTTTTTTTACGAAGAGCAGATTGCCGTGGCCAAACTGGGGATTGCCCTGCTGATCTACACCCTGGTTTCCTGCGCCATCATCGCCACGGCACGGCGGCGCAAGCTGACCATCGAATCCGGATTCGGAATGGGCATCCGGAACCTCAAGACCCTTGGGCTCGCCCCCCTCTTCTACCTCTCGATCATCCCGCTGCTCCTGCTGGTTGGCGCGGCGCTGAAATGGATCGGCTACGAAATGCCCCTGCAGGACAACGCCCAGCAATTCGTCGAGTCCAACCCGACCGAGCGCATCCTGTTTGCCATCATGGCCATTCTTGCGGCCCCCCTTTTCGAGGAGCTGCTGTTCCGCGGGGTCATCTTCCCCGCATTGATCAAGCACATGGGGCCAAAGGCGGCCATTCTGCTGGTTTCGTGCCTGTTCGCGCTGCTGCACTTCCACTTCTTCATCTTCATGTTGCTGTTCGCGGCGGTCGCCGTCGTCTGCGCCCTATTCTGGAAGGCGGCGGATCCGAGGCTGCGGCTGCTGACGCGGACCCTGCTCGCGATCGTCCTGCTGTTTTCGGGCTACATCACCTTCGCAAGCGGCAGCTTCCACTCGTTCCTCTCGCTGATGATCCTTTCAACCGGAACCTGCCTGGCCTACTGGCGGACGGGCTCGCTCTGGAGCAGCATCGGCATGCACGCCGTCTTCAACGCCGTCACGATCTACTCCCTGAGCGTGGCGGGCTGAAAACCGACGCCGGCGAAATGGAGATCCCGCACGAAATTCCCTAGAACGTGGTGAGTCCGGCAATGGCGGCACCCACGACGGGAGCGTCGTCGACCTGGATGCAGCGGATGTGGAGGCCACGGGCGGAGAGCATTTCCGAGAGATAGGCCTGCACCTTTTCGGCCATGCCGAAGGTCTTGTAGTAGGTCGAGCCATCGATGTTGACGCAGACGGGCCGTTCGGGATCCTGCCCCGCCCCGCCCTTCAACACCCCCGCCAGAATGTTCACGGCCGTCAGCAACGCGGCGCGGTCGACCACCGCGCCAAACACCGCCTTCATGATTTCGCGATCGCCGTCGGTAAAGGCTTCCGTGCCCAGCACCCCGACATCGCGGCCGTTGCCGGCGGCCAGGTTGTCGATGTGGATGGTCGAGAGCTCGTTCATGATCGCGAACGAGGCGGCGCCTTCGTTGGAAAAGACCCCCTCCTGCGCCAATGCCTGGAACAGCTCCAGCGCCACGGAACCCATGTAAACCCCGGAAATCGTCTTCTCGAAAACATGCCCCCCGGGGTTTTCGCTACGCTCGTCCAACCGGATATCGAACGGACCGCGCTCGAACGCGGCAAAGCCGCCCGACTCGACGTTGATGACCTGTGACCCGGCACCGAGAGCGCCGCCAAGCTTGCCGATGTTCGCGTTGCTTTCAACATAGGCCGTGTTGGTGCCCGTTCCGAGAATGAAACCGACATAGGACGAGGCGTTGAAGGTTTGCCCCTGCGCGAGCCCGGCCAACAGACAGGCGACGGTGTCGTTCAGAACCACGACGTTTTTTTCGGGGATGCCCCGTTGCGCCAGCGCGGCGAGGAGCCCGGCGCCGATCTGCTTGCCGACCAGCTCCGGAATCTTGATCTCCTTCGTCCAGTGCAGCAGGCGGCCATCGTAGTCCGGCAGGATCTCGGCGGGATAGGAAAAGCAAAAGCCAATGCTTTCGAACTCGTGCTGGATCGGTTCGAGCGCATCGACGAGCACCCGGTAGAATCCCGCCGCCGCGATTTCCTCGTCGCGGCCCGGCATCGGTTGCTTGCTGAAGTTCGAGAGTTCGATGCCCCCCGCGTCGTCGAACTTGGCGGTGCAGATGCGCAGGTTGGTGCCCCCCGCATCGATGACCGCAACCGACCGCCCGGCGGGCACCTTGCCCGCCGTTCCGACATAGGCCGGAATCATCGCCAACGAGCTCGCCTCGCCGGCGAGCCCCTTTTCCATCTCTTCGAGAAAATGCGCCAGCAGCTCATCGGCGTCATAGGCCTCCGCCGCAACCATCCGATCTTTCAACCAAGCCTTGATATCCATCCTTTTATCCCTTCTTAAATAGGTCCCGTTTCTACACCTTGCACACCGCGACATCAAGAAAGCAGAAGCAAAGCCGTCGATCCATTCGCGGAAATCCACGGCGCGCATCCCCGCCAGCCCTTGAGCAGGCAAGGATGCCTGCTTCACGAATTGCGGCGGATTGTAGGGCCGAAACGGTTGACGAAGGAGACCTTTCAGCCGTTCGGGGAATCGGGGTCGAAGCGGCCCGCCGG
>NZ_JBFJYW010000237.1:0-6073 GCF_041622395.1 Pontiella sp.
CGGAGAAGACCCTGACCGCCAAGGAGCAGCAGCTGCAGCGGCAAATCGAAACCCAGCAGCAGAAGCTCCACAAGCTCGCCGGCGACCTGCAGGCGGAAACCGAAGGCCGCAAGGATGCCGAAATGGCGCTCAAGAATCTTCAGGCCCGCTATGCCGACAGCCGGCAGGATGCCGATTCCCGCATCCTGGTGGAAACCCAAAACCTCTCCAAGCAGATCGAGGAATACCGCCAGAACGAGAACACCCTCATGCAGCAGCTCGAAGCCGCCGACAAGGCCGTGCAGCAGCGCGACCGCTCCCTGGCCGAACTCAAGCAGGAGCGCGAGCAAACCGCCGAACAACTCAAGCAAGCCGAGCAGAAGCTGGCCGACATCGAGCACGCGCATCGGGCCGAGCTGAACCAGTCGCTGGCCGAGGTCCAGGAAATCGGCCGCAGGAACAGCACGCTGGTCGACGAGGTGAACGAAACCGTGCGGACCTGCCTCAGCCCGGTCCTCAAAACCACCGTCATCATGGAGCAGGCGGACAACCTCTCCACCGAACAGAAGCGGGAACTGGTCAGCGCCAACCACCAATGCCGATCGCTGATCGACATGATGGACTACCGCAAGGGACTCACCCATCTGGCCGACGGCTCCGACGCCGTGGCCCGCTCCCAATGCGACCTGCACGCCCTGCTGGCCGACATCGACCACCAGTTCTGCCACCGCGCCAAGACCAACAAGCTGTTCTTCGCCGTCGGATTCGCGCAGTACCAAACCGCCAACAACGTGCCGAAACACGTTGCGACCGACCCCGAAAAGCTGCGCAAAACGCTTTCGATCCTGCTCGGCTACGCCCTCGACCACACCAAGAAAGGACGGGTCGGGCTGCATGCCTCCCGCAAATCGGCGGACTCGTCGGGCATGGTCATCGCGTTCGAAATGACCTTCACCGCCGCGGCGCGCAACGACCTGCTGGCGGACATCTTCGATTCCGAAACGGAAGGCGTGGTCGACCTGAAGCACGGCCTCACCCTCGCCCGCCGCTACATCGCCATGCTCGGCGGCAAAGCCAAACTCGAACACCGCGAGGCCGGCGTCACCGCCCTCACCATCGACTTCCCGTTCGCGCGCGCCGGCGCCGCGACCGCAACGCCCGCCCAAGAAAAAGGGGAGCAAGCAGCGGGAGCCGCATAGGAGCTCGTCACTTGACACCCCCATGCACCCCGCCGTACGGTGGATGCATGAAAACATCCCTCCTTGTTGCCGCATTGTTGCTGTCCGCCCTGACCGGGCAGGCCAAATCGTTCCCCGAAACCTGGGCCTACCTGATGAAGGGCGAGGAAAAATATTTTCCCGTCGCCTCGCCGATCACCGACGTGGCCTGTTTCAGCGCGGCGGTCGATGGCGACGGCAACCTTTCCGGCGGCCATGACGCGCCCCCCGCCCTGCCCGGCGCCAACCGCGGCACGCGCTACCACCTCGTCGTGACCATTCCGTGGAACACCACGCTCGCGCACATCTTCCTCAACCCCGACCTCCCGCTCCGCAACCGGATCATTTCCGCGATCGTCGAACGCGCGGCGCCGTTCGACGGCGTGCAGATCGATTTCGAAAGCATCGGCGCCAAGGACGGCACCAACTACCTCAACTTTCTCGTCGCCCTGAAAAAGGCCTTGCCGAAAGACAAGCTGTTCAGTGTCGCGGTGATGGCGCGCTGGGAAGAACACAAGAAGAAAAACCCCACCGACGCCTTCGACTATCCCTTCATCGGCATGATCGCCGACCGCGTCGTTGTCATGGCCTACGACGAGCACTACAGCGGCGGCGGCGCCGGGCCGATCGCCTCGTTGCCCTGGTGCCGCGACATCTATGCCTATGCCATAAAGAACATTCCGGCCAACAAGCTCGTCATGGGCGTCCCGCTCTACGGGCGCGCCTGGCAGACCCCCGCCCTCGCCAAGGCCTACAAAAACCGGGACGTGGTCGCCGAGCTAACGGAAAAAGGCATCAAATCCAACTGGACCCAGGACGGCGCTTCGTACCGCTTCCGGGAAACCGTCAGCATCGACGTCCACTACGAAACCACCCAGTCGCTTGCCGCCAAGATGGCCCTCTACGGGCGGAACCCCATCCGCGGCGTCGCCTTCTGGCGCATCGGTCAGGAACCCGACGGCTTCTGGCAACAACTTCAAAAATAGCTCCACATGCGGCGCCCAAGTGCGCATATTGTCTGCTCAATGGGAGGTGTAGGATGAAAATGGAACACATGATTCGCGTAATTGCAGGATCGCTCGTACTAATCTCGCTCGCCCTCGCCCACTGGGTGAATCCCCACTGGATCTGGTTCACCGTCTTTGTCGGCGCCAACCTGCTCCAATCCGGCATCACCCGCTGGTGCCTAATGGAAAAAATACTCGCCAAATTCGGCGTGGAGAAATAATGACCGAACAACCCGAACGGATTTCAAAACTGATGGCCGCGCGCGGCATGTGCTCGCGCCGCGAGGCCGACCGCTACATCGAACGCGGCCTGGTGCTGGTGGACGGCGAGGTGGTCTCGGAACTGGGCACCAAGGTTTCGCCCAGCGCCAAGATCGAACTGGCCGAGGCCGGCCAAAAGCGGCAGGACATGCAGGCGACCTTCCTGATCAACAAGCCGATCGGCTATGTCTCGGCCCAGCCCGAGGACGGGCACCGCCCCGCGTCGGACTTGCTCACGCGGGAAAATCAATGGAAAGACGATCGCACCAAACGCGCGTTTCATCACGGACTGCTTCGTGGGCTCGCCCCCGCCGGGCGCCTCGACATCGATTCCAACGGCCTGCTGGTGCTCACGCAGGACGGCCGCGTCGCGCGCCGGATCATCGGCGAGGACTCGGACGTGGACAAGGAATACCTCGTGCGCGTGGACGGCCACTTGTCCGACCAAGGGCTCAAGCTGCTCAACCATGGCCTGGAGCTCGACGGCAAACCGCTCAAGCCCGCCAAGGTGACCTGGCAAAACCAGGACCAGCTCCGCTTCATCCTGCGCGAAGGAAAGAAGCGCCAGATCCGCCGCATGTGCGAGCTCGTCGACCTCAAGGTCGTCGGCCTCAAGCGCATCCGCATCGGCAAGGTCGTCCTCGGCAATCTCCCCGACGGCCAATGGCGCTACCTCGGCCCCGACGAAACCTTCTAGACCCAAAAAAGACGGCCCGAAGGCCGTCTTGAATCGCAGGCGGCAAGATGCCGCCGAGCGGAACGAGAACGCGCGTCTATTTGGTCAGCGTCGTTCCATCCAAAAGAATAGTCGAGGCATCCACCAACTCAATCTCACGGACCTCGGTCGTTCCTTCGAGGTTCTCATTGTCGGACGTCGTGAAAACGAGCGTAAGGACCCCGTCGTCGTACGAATAGGTTCCCGAACTCATTGACCGTTCCGGATCCTCGTCGGGCTCGATGGAATCCATTTCAAATGTTCCGTTTTCGTAGATGACAACCTGCAAGCCTTCCGTCGGGTAGTCCGCCGACTGCCACGTGCCGTAAATACTCGGGACATCGTCGGAATCGTCTTCATCGCAGCCGGAATTCAAGACGACAACAAGCCTACAATGGAACTTTTACTTGAAAAGTGAATTTTAACTTTCCGTGGCGTGCGCCGGGCTTGGTTTTCCCGGATGCCTGGTGTTTACTTCCGCACATGGCAATTGAGATTCTAGACGTTGGTGCAGAGCAGGCGGACTATCTGCACGACGAGTCGCGCCGCGAGGGCCACGCCGACCAGATCGCGTTCCCACGGACGACGGAAGAGGTTTGCGAAGCGCTTCGCATGGCCGCCGAAAACGGCTGGCCCGTCACCGTGCAGGGCGGGCGGACCGGCATCACGGGCGGGTGCGTCCCCGAAGGCGGCCTGATCCTCAACCTTTCGCGCATGGCCGCCTTCGGCCAAATCGCCGGCGACCGGCTGACCGTCCAGCCCGGCGCAACCCTGGCCGAGATCCGAAACGCCACCGAAGGCTCCGGCAGGTTCTTTCCGTCCGACCTCACCGAAACCTCCGCCACTATCGGCGGGATGGTGGCCAACAACGCCTCCGGCGCGCGGTCGTTCAAGTATGGCGCGGTGCGCAACTGGGTCCACGCGCTGGAGGTCGTGCTCCCCCATGGCGAGCCGGTCCGGCTCGAGCGCGGCGTGCACCGGGCCTGCGGAAACGTCTTCAACCTCGGCTCCGTCTCGGGGAACCTCTGCGCACACTTGCGCAAGTGTGCGCAGGTGAAGAATGCGGCGGGATATTTCATGGAACCGGATATGGATCTGGTCGATCTGTTCATTGGCGCCGAAGGAACGCTGGGCGTGGTGACGGAGATCGAAATTATGTTGTTGCCGAAGCCTGGGCAAATGAACGGGCTGACGGCGTTCTTCGATGCGGAGGAGCGCGCGTTGGAGTTTGTGCGGTTTCTGCGGGGCGCCGGCCGCCTTCCCCGGCCCGTGGCGATCGAGTTTTTCGATTCGCGGGCGCTGGCGCTGTTGCGCAAGATGAAGGAGGAGTATCCGGCCTTTGGCGATCTGCCGGCACTGGCGCCGGAATTCGATACGGCCCTTTATTTCGAGTTCGATTGCGAGGTGCCGGATGCGGTTGCGGAAGAGATCGACCGAAGGGCGATCGATTGCTGGTTGTCGGAAGGCGAGAAGGAGATCGGCATCCTCAAAAACTTCCGCCACGCGATTCCGGAGTCGGTCAACCTGATCATCGGGGAGCGCAAGCGAGCGATTCCGGGGCTGACCAAGCTGGGCACCGACATGGCGGTACCGGACGACCGGTTGGAAGCGGTGATGCGGATGTATCATGAAGGGTTGGCCCAAGCCGGGTTGGAATACGTCATCTTCGGGCATATCGGCAACAACCACGTCCATGTGAATATCCTGCCGCGCAGCCTGGCGGAACATGACCGCGGCCAGGCACTCTATCTGGACTGGGCCAAGCAGGTGGTGGCATGGAACGGCTCCGTCTCCGCCGAGCACGGAATCGGCAAAAACAAGACCGCCTTTTTGGCGCTGATGTACGGAGCGGAGGGCGTTGCCGGGATGCGCGCGATCAAACGGCTGTTCGATCCCGCCGGCAGGTTGAATCCCGGGAACCTGTTCGGCAACGGAAATTAAACTGGAGAAGAAAATGAGAAGCAAAGCGATATGGGCAAGTTTGCTGGTGGCCGGCGCGGCGGTGGCCGACGCGGGGGATGCAAGGGTTTTGATCGTCGATGGCTTCAGCAACCATGATTGGCGGCATACGACACGGGCGATCCAATCCGTGCTGCACCAGGCGGGCGGGTTCGATGTGGCGGTCGCCACCTTCCCATCCGACCCGGCGGCACTGGAGCAGTGGAACCCGGCCTTTTCCGACTACGACGTGGTCATCCAAAACTGCAACGACATCCAAAGCAAAACCCAATGGCCCCGCCGGGTGCAGGCCGCGCTCGAAACCTATGTGGCCAACGGCGGCGGCTTATATGTGTTCCACTCCGCCAACAATGCCTTTCCGGATTGGCCGGAATACAACCGCATGATCGGCCTCGGCTGGCGCAACAGGAATTTTGGCTGGGCCATCACGGTGGATGGCGCGGGGACCGAGGTCCGCATTCCCGCCGGCGAGGGGGAAACCACGGGGCACGGCAAGCGCCGCGACGTGCGGGTGACGCGGCTCGGCGACCACCCGATCCATGCCGGGCTGCCGCGCCAGTGGATGGCCGCGGATATCGAGGTCTACCGCTATGCGCGCGGACCGGCGGAAAACCTGACCGTCCTCTCCCATGCCGCCGATGAAAAGACGGGGCTGCACTTCCCGACCGAATGGACGGTCGCCTATGGAAAGGGACGCGTCTACAGCTCGACCTTCGGCCATGTGTGGCGCGACCAAACCGACCCCGAGGGCATGCGTTGCGCCGGGCACCGCACCCTTATCCCCCGCATCGTCCAATGGCTGGCCAAGCGCCCGGTGGACCCGGCGGTTCCCGCTGATTTCCCCTCGACGGATTCCGCACGGCTTCAATAGGCCTTCGAAATAAGCTTCACATAGAGAGCGAAAGGGTTACGCTTCCTTCAAAACGGGAGGTTGA
>NZ_JBFJYW010000238.1:0-6048 GCF_041622395.1 Pontiella sp.
CTTCGTCAACCGTTTCGGCCCTACAATCCGCCGCAATTCCGTCACGGAGATGGGTGGGTCCATGCTGCCGGAGGCTTGAGGGCGTCGGCCGCGCATGAATTCGGGAGGAGGGGTACCGGCTCCGGGGGAGGAAGGTCGGAGCCGATGCGGCACCGCTTCAGCCGTCGGTCGGTTTGGAAACCGCGGCGATTTACGGCCTTATTTTTCTTTGTTGCGGCGGGCTTTGCGGGCGTCCGCCTTCACGGGTTGGTAGGTGGCGAGCAGCGCCTCCATCTCCTGGACGACTTCGGGGAATTGATTGTAAACGTTCTGGGTTTGGTTGACGTCCTTGACGAGGTCGTAGAGCTGTGCGGGCGGGGCGTTCTTTTTGATTTTGCCGTTTTCGATGTCGCTGTTGACGTTGCCGACGAAGGATGCGCAGGCGGGGCCGCCGGCGGCATGGACGCCGGGCTTGCCGTTGAAGCCGCCCGCTCCTTGCGCGGGGATGTACACCCAGCGGCCTTTGCGGACGGAAAGGTGGGTCGGCTTGTTCGGGCAAAGAACGAGCGTCTCCCGCAGGGGAGCTGCCGGGTCGCCGACCAGTGCCGGCAACACGTTGATGCTGTCCGCGAGCTGCTTCTTTTCGACCGTCTGGCCCGTGATGGCGGCGCAGGTGGCCAGCATATCCACCCCGCTGATCAACTGGCTGGATACCGTGCCCGGTGTGATTTTTCCGGGCCACTTGGCGATGAACGGGATGCGGTGTCCGCCTTCCCAGACGCCGAACTTGAAGCCGAGCAGATCGCCGTTCTGGCGGTGGCCGGCGGCAAAGGCATCCTGGCCCCCGGTGTTGAACATGCCGCCGTTGTCGCTGGTGACAATGATCAACGTATTATCGGCCAGGCCGTTTTGCTCGAGACACTTCACCAGTTCACCGACCATTCCGTCGAACTCCTGGATAAAGTCGCCGTATAGGCCGGCCTGGCTGGATCCTTTGAACTGCGGCCCCGGCGTGAACGGATGGTGGATATTCGTCGTCGGGAAATAGAGGAAGAAGGGCTTCTCTCTGTTTTGTGTAATCCATTCGACCGCTTTTTCGGTCAGCAGGGCGCCCGTTTTTTCATCGTCGTAAAGGGCGTGGGCCTTTTTGGCGCCGCCCACACGGTTGGGGCTCTTGTTGCCGGCTTCCGGGCCATAGGTCGTGGTTTCGGAAAACGGCGGATTGAAAACAACGGGGTCGTTCGGGTCATAGCCGACGATGCCGTGGTTCTCGACATAGACGTAGGGATAGCCGCTGTTCACCTTGGGCACCCCGAAATAATAGTCGAACCCGAGTTCCAGCGGTCCCGGGCGCAGCGGTTTGTTCCAGTCGGTCTTTCCGGTACCGAATCCGAGATGCCATTTACCGATGGCCGCGGTGGCATAGCCTTTGTTTTTGAACAGCTGGGCCAGCGTCAGTTTGTTCGTATCGATCAGCAGCGGCTGGAAATGGCCGCACGGCCCCCAGATCCCTTTTCCGCCGTTCCCGCGCACGGGATATTCCCCGGTCAGCAGCCCGTAGCGCGACGGGGTGCAAACGGCGGAGGCCGAATGGGCGTCGGTGAAGCGGCGCCCTTCGGTGGCGAGCTTGTCGATGTTCGGCGTCTTCACCCGGGTTGCGCCGTAGCAGCCGAGATCGCCATAGCCCAGGTCATCCGCAAAAACCAGGACAACGTTCGGTTGCTCCGGCGCGGCAAACGCGAGGGCCGCCAATCCGAGCCCGGCCCATCCAATGCATTTCAACTTCAGGAGTTTCATCAGCCTTGCGTTCATATCCCGTTTCTCCAGATGGTGTATCCTTGCGGTTTACTTGCCCTTTTTTTTCGCCTGTTTGGGCGGAACATAATTCGGGTTGTCGGTCATCGTCTGCGCCCCGACCTCTTGGCGCCACTGCTTGAGTTTTTTCAACAGCTCCTGCGCCTTTTCCGGATGGGCGGCCGCCAGGTTTTCCGATTCCGTCGGATCGGCCTTCAGGTCATACAGCTCCAGCCGGCCGTCTTCGAAAAATTCGATCAGCTTCAGGTCGCCTTGGCGGATCGCGCCGTATGGCAGGGTGCGGTGGTAATGCGGATAGTGCCAATAGAGCGTGTTTCGGTCGAGCGTCGTGCGCTGGCCCGTCAGCAGCGGCACGATGCTGACGCCGTCCCGATGCTGGTCCGGGCGCGGCGGCAGGCCCGCCATTTCGAGCATCGTTGGATAAAAATCCGTCCCGATCACCGGCTCGTCGCAGGTCGATCCCGCCGCGGTTTTTCCGGGCCACTTCACCACGAACGGTTCCCGTACGCCGCCCTCGTGCGAAAATCCCTTGAAGTCCCGCAGCCCGCCGGTCGATTCCGGCTTATCGCCCCCGTTGTCGCCCGTAAGGATCACGACGGTATTCTCGGACAGGCCCAGCTCATCCAGCTTGGCCATGATGCGGCCGACGCTGTCGTCCAGCTTTTCCACCATTCCGGCACGGGCCGGATTGACGCACTCGTTGCGTCGGTTCTTAAAGGTCTTGGCCTTCTGCTTGTATTTTGCCACCAGCTCGGGCGGGGCCATGATGGGGCCGTGCAACGTGTAGTAGGCAAAGTAGAGGAGGAACGGTTGCTCCCTCTCGGTGGCGGCCAGGAAATCAAGCGCCGCATCCGTCAGCTTATCGGTCAGGAAATCGCCTTTCTTTCCGTCGTCGAGGTTCGGCATGCCGAAGGGCGAGAAATATTTACCCGGCCCCTTGGGTTGCCCCCACTCGCGGCCGCCGATGTTGATATCGAACCCATGGCGGGTCGGATCATGCTCCTCAAAATCCGGCGCGCCGATCGGCATCAGGTGCCACTTGCCGAAAAACGCGGTGGCATAGCCGCCCGCTTTGAGCGCCTCCGGCAGCACGACCCGCTCGTGCTCCATCTTCATCGTCCAATCCGGCACCGACAGCTTGGCGCGCGGCCGTTTGTGCCCGGCGATCCAATCCGTCAGATGGGTCCGCGCCGGATAACAGCCCGTCAGGATTGCGGCGCGGCTCGGCGAGCAGACCGTGCAGGCCGCATAGCCGTTTTTAAACAGCATGCCCTGGCTGGCCAGCTTGTCGATGTTCGGCGTTTCGTGGAACTCCGAGCCATAGCAACCGAAATCGCCCCAGCCCAAATCATCCACCAGCAAGAAAACAAAATTCGGCTGCTCGTTCGCCGCCAACACCATGGCCGGCAACAGCAACAACCCGATCCATTTCAACCCATTCATCACCCAACTCCTTCGCCCGATTGGCCCAATGCCCTGCCGCATCGCGAAAAAGGGGACGCCATGACAAGCGCCCCCCGGTACTCCATCCACAGTGGAACGAACGAAATCCCCCTACGGTTTTGGACGCAGGATCATGGCGTGCCCGCCGCCGACGGCGAGCTTGGCGCGGATCACATCGCCGCGCTTTACGGTCGCGGTTTTGATTTCGTAGGCCTCGGGGTTTTTGACGCCGTGGGCATCGGGCGCGTCTTGGTAGAGGGTGGCTTCATAAGCGCGTCCCGCTTCGAGGAAATCCAGCCTGAGATCCACGGTCCGGGCGGTTTGGTCGCCCACCGAACCGACGAACCAGACGTCGCCCGTGCGGCGCGCGATCGATAGCTGGCTTCCGATTTTGGACTGCAGAACGCGCGATTCATCCCACGTTGCGGGCATCTGCCTGAGAAATTCGAACAGGTCGGCCTTCTTCAAATATTCTTCCGGCGCGTCGGGCAGCGTGATGAGCCCGGTGTAGATCACCAAGGTGCGGGCGACCTCGCTGACCACGGTCGAAACATAGGAGTTTTGTTTTTTCGGCCCCTTCTTGCGCTCGCCGGCGTTGATGCTCTTGATGCCGAAGTTCCCATTGGCCATATCGAGCGGGCCGACCAGCCCATTGACCATCGCCATCTTAATGAAGGTTTCGGGAGTAAAGGCGCGGCGGCTATCCTGCTGCGCATGGCAATACTCGCGGGTGATCAGGTTGGGCATCGTCCGCTCCACCCCCGTCATCGGCACCGGACCATCGTGGAAGTTGATCAGCATCTTTTTTTCGGCGGCTTTATCGATGGCGTTGCGGGTGAAGGAGGTCTTGCTGCCCATGAAGCCATACTTCATGCCGGAGGCTCCCAGCCCGGCATAGTGGTCGAAGAGCGTCTCATCGCCGAAGTCGCCCTTCTTGCGGTCGTAGTAGAGCATGATTTGAACGCCCTTCTTCTTGGCATAGGCCATCACCTGCTTGATATCGACCTCCGGCGAAACCTCCATGGTGCCGCCGCCCGCTTTCGTGAACCAGTGATCATCGACCGTCAGGAGCTCAATACCCTGCTCGGCGCAGAAATCGATCAGGTGCAGGTAGCTGCGGGTGTTGATGTCGTAGACAAACTCGCCGTTGTCGTAGCCATGGATACGCCAGTCCCACAGCCCTTTGCCCGGCTTGACCCAGCCGGCATCGTCGAGCTTGCAAGGCGCCGCCAGGTTCAGCGCCACGGTATTCACCATCAAATCGCCGACGCTATCGCCGATCAGGATGACGCGCCAAGGCGTGAACGTTCCTTCGCCGCCCGAAACCGCGGAGCTCGAGGAAACGACGCTCTGGGTTGCTTCGTCGAAACGAAGGCCCATCTCCTCGAATCCGTCGGCGGAATAGAGATCCGACTCCAGCAGCGCGAGCGCCAGTCCGTCGGTGCGCTCGACCACCAGCGGAATGGAAATTTTCTTCAGCTGGTTGAGGCGCAACGGCCCGGCCACCCCGCTCTCCCCCTTGGGGTGGTAGCAGCCCGCGGCATCGACCAAACCATAGCCGCAGACGAAGTTGGTCTTCTTGCCGTTGGATTCCTTCGACATCACGAAGCGGATTCCGACGCCCGAATCGAACACGCGGCAGAGCAGCGTCACGGGCGTACCGCCCGCCGTCAGCGAAAGCGTCAGCTCGTTATGAAGGTCGCGGACCGTGCTGAACTGGCCATAGGTCGGCGACCAGCTCGTATCGTTCTGCCGCACCGCCCCATCGACCACCGCCATCTTCGCGCCGGCGAAGATTTCCAGCGCGGAAGAATCGACAACGGACTTGCCGCCCTTGGAAATGGCATAGCGCAGCGCCCCGTCCTTCACTTCGAACGATACGGCAACCTGCCCATTCGGGGACTGAACCGCCGCCGGGGCCGCGAACAGGTTCGCGACCGGCAGCACAAACGCCAACATCGTCAGCAGATGGTTTTTCATCCTACTCACCTTCTTTTACGTCGAAGCGGCGGATGAAGGGGAGATATCCTTTTTTCGCCCCGATCTCGACCCCCCATTCCGGGAGGGCGCCGGTGCCGCTGCCCGTAAACGCTTCGGGGCGGTAGGCGCCGCCCGCCCACGCGCCGCGTTTCACGGTGTGGGTCTTGGTGAAATGCACGCCATCCTCGGCATAGAGGATCGAATTCGTGATCTCCTTCGGACCGGTGGTTCCGATCATCGCGGCAACGCCTTTGCCCTGCGGCCAAACCAGCACTTCGTGGTTGCCGGGAATGACCGGGTTTTCCGGATGGCGGATGTAGGGACCTTCGGGTTTATCGGCGATGGCCAGCCCCATCTGGGTCTGTCCCGGGCCTTTGCCCTGCTGGCGGCCCTTGTAGTAGAACCAATATTTTCCCTCGCGGACCAGCAGGCAGGCGTCGTCGATCAGATGGCTGTCGAACTGCTTGTCGTCATCGCTGTTTATCAGCGCCGGATTGGTGGCCAGCCGCTCCCAGGGGCCGTCGGGGGAATCCGATACGGCGATGCCGATCTTGGAGTCGGGATTGAACGGCTTTTGAGCGAACGGCCGCGAAGTGCCCGTGTAGAAGAGCCAGTATTTTCCCTCGGCAACGAGAATGTTGGGCGTAAACACGCTGGCGCCTTCCCAGCTGCCGGGCTCGCCCTTGGCCAGCGCCATGCCCTTCTCCGTCCAGCTCACGCCATCGGCCGAGCTGGCATACCACACCGTCGCATCGTAGCCGGGGGAGATCGTTCCTTTCGAGTACCAGACATAGTAGAGATCGCCGACCTTGATGACGTCGCTCGGGTCGC
>NZ_JBFJYW010000239.1:0-6004 GCF_041622395.1 Pontiella sp.
AGCATCGCTTTTGCGTTTCTGCTGATCCGGCCCGGCCTGCCCGTAGAGGATCGCACCGCAGGCGGCCCGCCTGCCCCGGCGTCCGGCAGGTTGGGAGAGGCAAACTCCACCTCGACCGATTCCGGCGCGCGGACGGCTGGGACCGCCGTCCCTACCCTCGCCGCGCTGCGGGCATCCCAGCCGTTCGCGCCGGCGAGCAACATCGAGCTCAACGTCCTGCCGCGGCGCGACGAGGTGCAGCTGACGATCTACAACGCCGAGGACCTCACCCTCGTCCGCGAAACGCGGAAGATGACGCTCAAGCGCGGCTGGAACTGGCTCCAGTTTATGTGGAGCAATACGCTCATCGACCCGACGTCGCTCGACCTGCGTCCCGTCACCCATGCGGACCAGATCGAAATCACCCAGTTGGTTTATCCGCCGCGGCTGAACGAGCTGGCGCGCTGGACGATCTTTTCCGAATTCAGCGGCGAGGCCGAATTCGAGCTGACCTATTTTACCTCCGGCCTCAAATGGAACGCCTTCTACGAAGCCACCCTCGCGCCCGACCAACAATCCATGAAGCTCAAATCCTACGTCCGCATCGACAACGGCAGTGGCGAAGATTACGAGAACGCCGAAACGCGGTTGGTGGTGGGAGAGATCAACATTGATGAAAAAATCGCGACGCTGGCCAAACGCACCCCTCCCTATGGCACCCCGGGGATCGAGGTTTTGTCCCGCAGCCGCACGCTTTCGACGAAGGACAAATGGCAGTTCAACCGCCAAGAAGTCGAAATTGAAGCCCGGTTTTTCAATTACGATGCAGAAGGCATAAAAGAAATCTTCAAGAAAGCACTCAGCGAATACCAGCTCTACACCATCGAGGGGCGGGAGACGATTCGAGATGGCTGGGGCAAGCGGCTGCCGAATATCGAGGCGCAGGAGATCGGCGTCACCAACCTTTATAAATTCGAGGCCGAACGCTGGGGCGACCAAACCATACGCTACCTTTCGTTCGCCAACACCGAAACCTGCAAGCTCGGCAAAGCCCCGTTGCCCGAGGGGCAAGTCCGGGTGTTCGGCCACGCCGGCGAAACGGAAAGCCTCGTCTACGTTGGCGCATCGAGCATCCAATACATCCCCGTTGGCGAAAAGGTGGAGCTGGAGCTGGGCGTTGCCCGGAAAGTGATGGTGGCCCCCAAGCGGATGCGCACCCGCACCGAAAATTTTGAGTTTGACCAAAAAGGCAACATTTCCGGCTGGGACGAAATCACCGACTGGAAGATCGAGATCACCAACGCGGAAGACCGCCCGGTCGATGTGGAAATCATGCGCTGGGCCGAGTCGGCCGACTGGAAGGTCGAAACGGATGCGGCGGTTACAACATACGATGCGGAGCATTTCCGCTTCATGGAAACGATCGAACCGCGGAGCAAAAGAACCATCGAATACGAACTGACGGTGCAACATGGGACAAGGCGTGAAGAGTGACGATTGAGACGTGAAGAAAATCACGGCTCACGTTTCACTCATCACGACTCCCGCAAACGGAGAGAAAACATGAGAAGAATCATTCAACTATTGGTGCTGGCCGCCGCGACGGGCGTCCAGGCCAAGATGGATCTGGCAACGATCCCGACACGCGATACGGTGCAGTTGACGATCTACAACTCGGCCGATATGACGCTGGTGCGCGAGCAGCGCGCGCTGACCCTCAAGGAGGGCATCAACAAGCTCCAGTTTTCGTGGGCGAACACCTTGATCGATCCGACGAGCCTGGAAATGCAACCGAAGGCGAACGCGGACAAGATCGACATCCTGGATCTGGTTTATCCGCCGCGCGTCCAAAACCTGGGCCTGTGGAATGTGGATAGCCGGGTCAGCGGGAAGTCGCCCGTGGAGATCAGCTATCTGACCAGCGGACTTTCGTGGCGAGCGTTTTATATGGGCACGCTGACGCCCGACGAGACCAAGTTGCGCCTGCAGGGCTATGTGCGGGTGACGAACAACAGCGGCGAGGATTATGAAAACGCCCAAACCCGCCTGATCGTCGGCAAGGTGCACATGCTCGACCAAATCGCGGAACTCGCCCGGCAAGAGCATCCCTATGGCACGCCCCGCCCCGAACGGGTGGCCTATGACCGGCCAACCACTTCAAGAATGAAAGTGGCCAAGGGCGTGGTGATGGCGATGGAGGATTCGGTGGATTATTTCGGAATGGCCGAGCCAAAAGAGATCAAGAAAGAGGGGCTGAGCGAATATTTCCTCTACACGATCGACGGGACGGAAACGATCCCGACGGGCTGGTCGAAGCGGTTGCCGAGTTTCGATACCGACGCAATCCCGGTGGCAAATCTCTACAAGTTCGAAGAGGAACGCTACGGCAGCCACGTGCGCCGGTTCCTGAGCTTCAAGAACGACGAGGAGCATGCGCTGGGCGAAACGCCGATCCCCGGCGGGTCGATGCGGGTCTTCCGGCTTACGGGCGAGGCGGCGCACCTTGCCTTCGAAGGGCAGTCGAGCTTCAAGTATATCCCGATCGACGAAAAGGTGGAGCTCGACCTCGGCCGGGTGGAAAACGTGATCGTGGAGCCGAAACGGATGAAACAGGCCACGGCCAACCATCGCTTCGACCGCAAGGGCAATGTTTCCGGCTGGGACGAAATCCACGACTTCGAAGTGGAAGTGCGCAACACGCGGCCGGTTCCGGTGAAGGTCGAAATCAAATGCAACCTTGGATCCACCTATTGGAAAATCGAAAAGGCGGGCGACTTCGGGACGTTCGAAAAGGACGACGCGGACACGGTGAAGTTCACCCTCGAACTGCCGCCCGAGTCGAAGAAAACATTCACCTATCAGCTGACGACCAACCACGGGGATAACCAACAGTGATGAGTGACGATTGATACGTGAAACCATCACGAATCACGGCTCACGGCTCACGAATCACTCTTCAAGCAAACGGAGATTTAACCATGAAATATATTATCACCACACTACTACTGATTGTTTCTGCAACAACCCATGCGCGGATCAAGATGGTGGCGCTGCCGGAGCGCGGACAGACGGATATCCGGCTCGACAACCCGGACGCGACGCTGATCGAGGAAGAGCGCGTGCTGACCCTGCAGCAGGGAATCAACCAGGTCGACTTCTCGTGGAAGGGCGTGAACATCGATTCCGATTCCATCCGCCTGACCGTCCTCGGAAATGCCGACGAAACGGTGCTGCTCAATGTCAGCTATCCGCCGAACGAGCAGGCGCTGGTTTGGGAAATCGCCAGCACCTCGGCGAAGGAACAGCCGGTGCGCATCTCGTACCTGCTCTCCTACATCGATCGGCTGGTGACCTATAAAATGGTGGCCGACAAGGCGGAGTCGAAGGTGGACCTCAAGAGCTACCTGGTGCTGCGCAACTTTTCGGGCGAGGATTTCGAGAATGCGCGGGTGCTGCTCGACTATGGCGAGGCCTTCGAGCGCGGCATCCAGCACGAGGAGACCAAGCAGATGCTTTTCCTCAAGGCGGGCGAGGTGCCGATCGAAAAGACCTGGACCTTCGATGCGGCGAAACTGCCGTGGGATCCGGAGCGCGAGAAGGGCAACGTCGGGATTCCGGTCTCCTACAAGATCGCCAACACGCAGGAAAGCGGGCTGGGCCGATTTGCGCTCAACGGCGGCAAGGCGCGCGTCTATCAGGACGACGGCAGCGGCGGCACCATCGTATTGGGCGAGGACCGCCCGGGACTGGTGCCCGTTGGCGAAGAGATGGAGGTCTACATCGGCGACAGCCGCGACATCGTCGTGACGCAGAAAAAGATGACCGACCGCCAGATCAACCTCCGGAAGAACAGCCGGAACGATGTCGTGCTTTACGACACCGACGAGCTGATTACGGCGAAGATCGAAAACTTCAAGGACACGCCCGCCCGACTGACGCTGATCCAGCACATCGACGGACAGTGGGACATGGAAGCGTGCAACATGGAGTATGAGCTGGAAGACGCCTCCACCCTCAAGTTCGAAATCGAGCTGCCCGCCAACGGGAAAAAGGATTTCGAGATGCACTACCACCGCCGCAACATCCGCCCATAAATCCGGGAGTGCCGCCACAAACCAACTCGGAAAACCCGGACGATATGCGGATGACGCAAACGCGAATCGCGCGTTGGATAATAAAAAAAAGCCCCGCATTGCGGGGCTTTTTTGTGGGTGGGGTTAATTCAACAGCGAGGGCCAATTCTTTAGATACTCGTCGCCGAATCCGTAGTTTTCGGTCACGAAGTCGAGGTCTTTGTCGCCCCGGCCGCTCAAGTTGACGAGGATGGTGCCATGGTTGCGATTTCGCGCCTCGCGGATGGCGCCGGCAACGGCATGGGCGCTTTCGAGGGCGGGGATGATGCCTTCGGCCCGGCAAAGCAGGTAGAAGGATTCCAGGCACTCATCGTCGCTGGCCACGCCGTATTTGACCCGCTTGATGTCGTGCAGGTAGCTGTGTTCCGGACCAACCCCCGGGTAATCAAGGCCGCTGGCAATCGAGTAAACCGGGCTTGGCTCGCCGGCTTGGTCCTGCAACAGATAGCATTTGAATCCGTGGATGATGCCCTCGGAACCATAAGTCATGGTGGCCGCGTGATCGCCCAACCCTTCGCCGCGTCCGCCCGGCTCGATGCCGATCAGCTCGACCGGATCGTCGAGGAACGGGGCAAACATGCCCATCGCATTCGATCCGCCGCCGACACAGGCCATCACGGTTTCGGGCAGGCTGCCCGTCATTTCGATGATCTGGTCGCGCGCTTCGGCTCCAACGACATACTGGAAATCGCGAACCATGGCCGGGAACGGATGCGGGCCGACCACCGAACCGATGCAATAGATCGAGTTTACGGGATCTTCCAGATAGGCGACGAACGCGGAATCGACGGCTTCCTTCAGCGTTTTCAGGCCGTGCGTTACCGGAACGACCTTGCAGCCGAGCAACTTCATCCGGGTGACGTTCGGGGCCTCTTTGGCGATATCGACTTCGCCCATGTGGATTTCGCACTCCAACCCGAAATAGGCCGCCGCCGTCGCAAGCGCCACGCCGTGCTGCCCGGCTCCGGTTTCGGCAATCAGCTTTTTCTTGCCCATGAACTTGGCCAGCAGGCCTTCGCCCATGCAGTGGTTCAGCTTATGGGCCCCGGTATGGTTGAGATCCTCGCGTTTCAGATAAATCTGGCATCCGGAACCAATCAGGTCGGAAATGTTTTTCGCATGGTACACCGGCGTCGGGCGGCCCTGGTAGTGCTTGCGGATGCGCCGCAGTTCGGAAATAAAATCGTGCGACCGGCTAATCCGAAGATAGGCCTCCGTAATCTCTTTGAACGGCTCCTCGAGCTGCGGGGGAATAAAAGCGCCGCCGTACGCGCCGAAATAGCCTTGGTCATTTGGAAACTGCTTCATATAGGTTGCGTATTCGCCCATCTCTTCCTCCGTGGATTCACTGTGACTCACCACCTGCCGCCTCTGGCAACCGATGATAAAAACGGACAAAGCGTAGTGGATCCATTGCAACAACGTCAAGAATCGCGCCCCGCAAACATTGCGGCCCCGCTTCGCGGTGCAAAAAAGATTTACGGTTGCCGAATGAACCCTTTTCTCCCGGTGTGGTCGAAGCGTGTTGAAAGCAGGTACAAAGCGAATAGCAGGAGGTATGGAATGTTCCTGAAACATGAACCTACGGGAGATCTGGTCGAGGTCATCGACCTGCCGGATGTCATCAACCAGCATTCACCGACGATTCGCGCTCGGTCGCATTCGGGGGATATCATCCAGCGCCCGGAAAACTTCCTGAAGTCGGAACTGGTGTTCCCTTCGGGCGAACCGCTGCCGGAATGCTGGAGCAACAACAACTACGTCCAGCACGCCGCCGCATAGCAAACGCCCCGTTCGAACCCCTTCGGACGGGGCCTTTTTGTGCCCGCGCAACCCCCTACTGCAGCGTATTACCTAGAACTTCGTATTTTCACCACAGAGGGCACTGAGAC
>NZ_JBFJYW010000240.1:0-5924 GCF_041622395.1 Pontiella sp.
CGGCTCGATCTTTTGCCGCAGTTGGGCCTGGGCTTCGGTCAGCGCGGCTTCGGCGGTGCGTTCCTGGGTTTTTGCGGTCGCGGCTTTCTCCGTTGCGGAGTGGGCGTGCTGCCGCGCGCCTTGTTCGGTAAGCGTTTGCCGGGCGACGGCTTCGCGCGCGCCGTCCAGCGCGGTCTTGGCCGCGATCTCGTCGCGCTCCAGCGTCTCGATTTGCGCGATGCGGGCGGCGATTTTTTCGATCGCCTGCGCATCTCCGGGCGGGAGCGTTTCAAGTTCGGCTTCATCATTGCGCAGCGCGGCGCTGAGCGTTTTATTGTCGGCGGTGGCGGCGGCCACGTTTTCGCTCAGCGCGTTGATGCGTTGGCCAAGCGCGGAGAGCGCGGCGTTGATCTTTTCCAGCGAACTCGTTTCGCGGTCGGGCAGTCCGGCGGCATAAGGATGCTCAAGCGCGCCGCAAAGCGGGCAGGGTTGGCCATCGGCCAGCGCCGCGCGCTCGGCTTCGAGGCTTTCGATCTTTTGCTGCAGCAGCAGGTTTTCGGAAACAAGCACCTGCTCGCGCCGGAGTCCTTCCTGCTCGTTCTTTTGCTGGATCAGTTCCTTTTCCGCTTCTGCGGCTTCGGCGGTTTTACCCGAAAGGGTCTTCCGGGTTTCCAGCATCCGTTGCTCGATCTTGACCCGTTGCCGAAGGGCTTCAATCCGGGTGCGCCAATCGGTGCCGTCGCGCAAGGGCGCAAGTTCGCGCTGGATTTTTTCCAGCGCCGTCGTGGCCGCCGAAAACTCCGTCTGCACGGCGGCCAGCGTTTGCTGCTCCTCGGCGGCGGTTTCCGCCGCCTGCTGTGCTGCGGTTTCGGACAGCTCTGCGGTCGCCTGGGCATTGTCTTTTTCGGCCGATAGCTTGGCCAGCTGTTCCAGGGATTGGAGCATCGCGGAGAGTTGGCCCACCAGCCCGGCGTCGAGCGCGTGCGTAACCTGATAGGTCTGGGCTTCGGCTTCTTGGGTTTGGAGTTTTTCGAGTTCGGCGGTATGTGCCGCCACTTTCGCGCGCAACGCCTTTTCTTCGTCGAGCAACTGTTCGAGTTCGGCCTCGTCCGACTGCTGCGAGGCCAGGCGTCCGGCCAACTGGGTGTCGAGCGCGCGCGTTTGTTTTAGGATGGGGGCCAGCTCCTGCAGCGCGGCCTCTTTTTCTTTCAGCGCTTTACCGTCGGCCTCGAGTTGGAGGGCGGCTTGGGTCTGTTGCTCCTCCAAACCGGGCAGCGCCGCGGCGGCGGCCTTCAACGCGCTTCCGGTTTTATCCCGCTCGTTGCGCAGCGACGCCAAACGGGCATATTCGACCGCCAGCGGCTGGGCGCGTTTGGCGGCGGCCAGCCGTTCGGCATCGGGCCTGAAGGCTTCGTTTTCTTCCGCCCAGGCCGCCTGTTCCGCGCGGTTCGCCGCCAGCTCATTCGTCAGGGTTTCGATCCGCTTCAGCCCCTCCATCGCGGCCTTGGCGGCGTCGCGCCTGACGGCTTCGGCTTGGTACGTTTCCTGAACCTGCCGCAGGTCGAAGGCGAGCTGCTCCAGCTCCTCCGGACTGAGGAGGGCGATGCCGCCGAGTCCGGCCTTGAGCTCGTTCAGCTTTTGGTTTTCCGCGCTGTTGCGCTGATGCACCAGCTTGGAGATTTCGGTATAGATTTCGGTGCCCGTAATCTGCTCCAGAATCGGCGAGCGATCATCGGCATCGGCTTTCAGGAAGGAGTCGAAGCTCCCCTGTGCCAGCAGGATCGAGCGGGTGAAACGGTCGAAGCCCATCCCCACCACCGCGTCGATCTTTTCCTGTACGTCCCGCAGTTTGGTTGCGAGCACCGTTCCCTGTTGGTCGGCCATTTCGCGTTTCGGCGCCTGCAACGCCCCGTCCGTTTTTTTGCGCGCGCGCTGCTGATGCCAGTAGGCGCGATAGGTTCCCTGCGCGGTTTCGAAACGCACCTCGGCAAAGCACTCGCCCGTCTGCCGCGACATCGCCTCGTTTGTGCTCTGGTTCACTTTCGGCAGGCGCGGCGTCTGGCCATACAGCGCCAGACAAAGCGCATCCAGAATCGTCGTCTTCCCCGACCCCGTCGGCCCGGTAATCGCAAACAGCCCATCCGCCGCAAATTCCGGATCGGTAAAGTCGATGCACCACTCGCCAACCAGCGAATTCAGATTTTTAAAACGTAGTTCGAGGATTTTCATTTAAGCTTTTTTTTCACGCAGCGGTCTTTCCGCTCTACTCCGCATGGGTGTCGGCCTCGTCGAGGGTTTGGAGGATTTCCGCATAGGCGGCGGCGAGTTCGGGGCGCTGGGCGGCGGGGATTTCGTGTTCTTCGAGGCAGCGGGCGAAGACGTCGGTCGGTTCGAGGTCGTCGAGGGTTTCGGCGGTGTCGATGCGCTGGAGCACGCGATCCATGACGCGCTTGTTCTTGATGCGTCGGATTTCGAGGGCGGTTCCGTCGATGGCCCCTTCGACCTGATCGCGCAGGTCGGTGATGAGATCGTCGCCGACATACTCGATTTCGAGCCAGGCGTTGCTGCCTTCGAGCTTGAGCTGTTGGAGTTCCGCGAGAATTTTATCGACGGTTCCGGCGATGCGGCGCAGCGGCTGGAAGCAGGGGACGGGAATCTCTTCGACGTGCGGGGTGCGGCCTTCGAAGGTGACTTGCAGGACGAGTTTTTGCTGCTTGGCTTCGCCGAAACCCATGGGAATGGGCGAGCCGCAGTAGCGCAGGGTGTCGCTTTGGGCGACGCGCTGGGGGACGTGGAGATGGCCGAGGGCGAGATAGTCGAAGCTGGCGGGAAAGGCGGAGGCTTCGACGTGGTCGAGCGAGCCGACGTTGAGGTCGCGTACGCCGTCGTCGGCCAGGGTGGTTCCGCCGGCGGCGAAGCAGTGGCCCATTCCAACGATGGGAAGGTCGCGGTCGCCGCGCGCGGCTTCGGCCCGGTCGCCGATTTCGCGGTAGTGGGCGCGGTAGCCTTCGGCCAGTTTGGCGCGTTTGTCGTCCATCGATTCGCCCGCTTCGGCTTGGCGGATATCGCGGTCGCGCAGGTAGGGGACGGCGCAGACGACGGCTTGCGGCACGCCCTCGGCGTTGCGGCAGACGACGATTTCGTCTTCCGGATTTTGGGGGTCGATGGCGCCGACCACATGAACGCGCAGCGCGCCGAGCAGCGCCTTGGGGGCATTCAGGAACGAGGGCGAGTCGTGGTTCCCGCCAATGACGACGACCTGGCGGCAGGTGGCCGAATGGGCGATGCGGCAGAGGAAGGAATAGTAGAGTTCCTGCGCGCGGTTGCCGGGTGCGGTCGTATCGAAAACATCGCCCGCAATCAGCAGGAGGTCGATCTGCTCGCGTTCAATGTGCTCCGCCAGCCAGTCGAGGAATGCTTCGAACTCGTCGTAGCGCCTGCGGCCATACAGTGAGCGTCCGAGGTGCCAGTCGGAGGTGTGCAGGATTTTCATGAATCGCGAAACAGCTCGTTGTATTGGTTGGCCCAGTAGGAAATGAGGATGTCGGCGCCGGCGCGGACGAGGGCCGAAGTTGATTCCTGCACCATGCCTTTGAGGTCGCCCCAGCCGCGCTGGGCGGTGGCGTGGAGCATGGAATATTCGCCGCTGACGTTGTAGGCCGCGATCGGCAGGTCGGTGGCGGCGCGCATCTTGGCGAGGATGTCCAGATAGAAGAGGGCGGGTTTGATCATGAGCATGTCGGCGCCTTCGGCTTCGTCGAACTCCGATTCGCGCAGGGCGGTGCGCAGGTCGCCGAACGAGGCCTGGTAGCCTTTGCGGTCGCCCTTGCCGGGCTGCGATTTTTCGGCATCGCGGAACGGGCCATACATGGAGGAGGCAAACTTGGTGGAATAGCTCATCAGGATCGCGTCGGTCAGACCGTTTTCATCCAGCCCTTGGCGGATCGCGGCCACCTGCCCGTCCATCATCGCGCTCGGGGCAACGATATCGGCCCCGGCGGCGGCGTGCGACACGCAGATTTTCGCGAGGTTTTCGATGGCGGCATCGTTGTCGACCTGCCCGCAATCGGTGAGCGGGCCGCAGTGGCCGTGATCGGTATAGGCGCAGACGCAGGCATCGGCGGCCACCACCAGATCGGGGAACTCATTTTTGATCAGCCGAATGGCGCGCTGGACCGTGCCGTCGCCGTTCCAGGCTTCCGAGCCCCGGGCATCTTTCTGCGCGGGATCCGCGAGCCCGAACAGCAACACACTGCCAACGCCCGAATCGACGATCGGTTCCAGCTCCTTCAACAGCGCATCAACGCTCAGCCGAAACTGGCCGGGCATCGATTCGATTTCTTCGCGGACGTTTTTGCCGTCGACCACGAACGTCGGCCACATGAATTTTTCCGGGCCGGGCAGGGGCGCATCGATCATTTTGCGGATTCCGGCGCTCTGGCGCAGGCGTCTAAGGCGTACTTCGGGGAACATGGTTTTCTCCTGTAGAAAGGGTAAGGTTCATAACCTGATCGTAGAGGTCGATCAAGGTTTCGATACCGAGATCAGTGATCGGCTCATAAATGAAGGCGTTCAAAGGGATGTTGGAAGTATTCACGCAACACTATCCAGATTCTTTGGTTGGTCAAAATTCATAATGATTGTTCAAACACGCGAACGCCGCAGCGGTTCTTTAGATTGATGCTGGGTTTTTGCATCAGAATGCGAGTTTGAGGTCCCGAGGCGAGGCGCCGAGTGCAAGGTTTGCGCGGACGAGCAGGTCGATCGATACCGACTTGTCTGCACTTTCCATTTTGGCAACTCGGCTCTGGCTGGTATGCAAGAGCTTGGCCGCTTGCACCTGCGTTAACTTCTGTTGTTTCCGTCGGGTTTGCAGATTTTCGCTAAGCGCGCGTTTGATCTCGATATAGGCCATTTCTTCATCGGTCAGGCCAAGGAATTCCCGTGTTCCTCCGACGACGAAGCCAGCAGCTTCGAGCTTTTTTCGTTTGGTTGCATTCATGGATTTAACCTCCACAGATTTCATCGTATTTCATGAATCGTTTTTTGCTTTCATCGATGACCCGTTTGGGGGTTTCCCGTGTTTTCTTTTTAAACACGTCTGCAATGATGATCGCATCTATATCTGAGCGGTAAATGATCCGCCAGATTTCATTCTTATCTGTAATTCTTAGTTCATGGCACCGTCTGCCGATCGATGGCATGGGTCGGGAATGGGGCAGGCTGATTTGGATTCCTTCCTGCAAATCCCGCAACAGGCATCCCGCTTCAATTCTGGCTTCTTTGCTGAATGGAGGCGTTTTCACTTCTCCTTTTAGCCATATTAACGGTTTGCCTTGTTGGCTCATAGCTATAGCAAATATATCAGATAAGACATATTTTCAAGGGATATTTTCATCTCATCAACAGCAGGCTGATGGCCATCACGACCATGCCGGCGACCAGGCCGAGGAGGGAGTCGTGGCCTTTGCCGTAGGCGCGGCTGGTGGGTAGCAGTTCATCGACGCTGATATAAACCATGATGCCGGCGACGCCGCCGAAAAGAATGCCCATGACCTGCGGCGGGATGACGCCGCCTTCGCCAACGAACAGGTGGAGCAGGAGGTAGGCGATGATGGCGCCGACGGGTTCGGCCAGCCCGCTGAGGAAGGAATAAACGAAGGCTTTCCGGCGGTTGCCGGTGGCATAGAAAATCGGAACGGAGACGCTGATGCCTTCGGGAATGTTGTGCAGGGCGATGGCGATGGCGATCGGGATGCCGAGGCTCGGGTCTTCGAGCGCGGCGAGGAAGGTGGCGAGCCCTTCGGGAAAGTTGTGGATGGCGATGGCGAGCGCGGTGAAGAGCCCCATGCGCATCAATTTTTTGTTGTGGTGGCGGTGGGCGCTGGGGATGCAGTCGTCGTGTTGGTGTTCGGGGTCGGGGATCGGGGCGTTGGGGTCGTGCA
>NZ_JBFJYW010000241.1:0-5912 GCF_041622395.1 Pontiella sp.
CAGCTGCCTTTCCGCGGGCGAATGCGAGCGGCAGGAATCCGCGCTGCTCGATTGCTATTTCGCGGAACTCGAAGCGGCCCTGTCGGCGCGAAACCGGGCGCTCGATTTCAAGGCCTTGGAAGCGGACTGGCGGGCGCTCTATCCCGTGGCATGGACCGACTTTTTCCGTTTCCTGCAGGGCTGGAGCCCCGGCCACTGGAAAATCCACCGCTACAGCCGGCGCCTGGCAAACCAGGTGCTGGATCAAATCTTTTAACCGGCGATTGCATGAAATTGTTACCCGATGATTTGACCCGGCTCGCCGACGTCGCCCTTGCGGCGGCTCGCCGGACTGGAAGATATATATCCGAAACCCGCCCGACGGTCGTGCGGCAGGACAAGGACGGCGACTGCCTGGCCGCGCAGGTGCTGACGGAAGTCGATGGCCAGAGCCAGGAAATGATTCTCGAGATCCTGCGGCCGACCTTTGCCGAATTTGATCTGGCGCTGCTGGCCGAGGAGTCCGAGGACGACGGCAGCCGGCTGGAAAAGGACTATTTCTGGTGCATCGACCCGATCGACGGAACGCTCTCGTTTATCGAGAACGCGCCCGGCTACTCGGTTTCAATCGCGCTGATCGCGCGCGACGGCATCCCGCAGATCGGCGTGGTCTACGATCCGGTCGAACACAACCTCTACCACGCCATCCGCGGCCAAGGCGCCTTCCGGAATTCGGAACCGTGGCGGCTGGCGCAAAACGGCGACCGTTTGCGGATTTTCACCGACCGCAGCGCGGCGGCGGAACCGTGGTTCGCACCCGCCAACGAAGTGCTGCAGGCGGAGGTTGCGGCCCATGGCGGCGGGGTGATGAACGCCATCTGGACGCTGGAAAACCCGCCGGCGTGCTATTTCAAATATCCGAAAGAGCGGCCGGGCTGCGGCTGTTTTTGGGATTTCGCCGCAACGGCCTGCATCGCGCACGAGCTCGGCGCGGTCGCCACCGACATTCAGGGCCATCGGCTCGACCTCAACCGCCGCGATTCCATCTACCTGAACCACGGCGGAATCCTCTATGCCACCGACGGCGAACTGGCGGCGCGGGTCAGGGGGCTCTACGAGGAATACCGCGCCTAGTCGTCCTGTTTGCGCAACTCCATCGAAATGACGATGGCGGTGGGGTCCACCGCAGGAGCCTCTTCCACGACTTCGCCGGAAGGCGAGACGGAACAGGTGGAACAGGTCGAGCACGAGCCGCTGCATTTCGAAAAGGCGTAGCGCACCCGTCCGTCCGCCGCAAGTTGCTGCAGGGCCACATGGATCTCTTCCGGCTCCATCTCGAAGTGGAGCGCGAGGTTGCCGACGGTCATCGTGCGCCGCGGCGTTAAAACTTCCATAATTCGGTCTAGCATTTTTTGTCTCCGGGCTGTTCTCTCTCCAACCGTTCGCGCCGTTTCTACCCCGAACCCGGAGGCTGGGCGAGTCCTTTTTGGGCGGAACCCGGTCAGAGGCCCAGCCATCCGGCGGCCTTGGCCCTGAGTGCCGCGTGGGCCTCGCGGTCGGTGGCGAGGTCGATGCCATAGGCGGGCACCATCTCGGCCAGCGCCGATTTCCATTCGGCGGATTCCATCTCGGCCGGAAAGCACTTTTCGAGTACCTGCAAGATGATCGAGACGGCGGTGGAGGCCCCCGGCGAGGCGCCGAGCACGGTGGAGAGCGTTCCGTCGGCCGAGGCAACCACCTCGGTGCCGAACTGCAGCATGCCGCGCCCGGTTGGGCCGCGCTTGATGATCTGCACCCGTTGCCCGGCGGTGATCAGCTTCCACTCCCCGTCCTCGGCGGCGGGAAAGAATTCGCGCAAGGCGTTGCATCGATCCGCGTGGGATTGGCGGCACTGCCCAACGAGATATTTCGTGAGCGGCAGGTTGTCGCGCCCGGCGGCGAGCATCGGCCCGAGGTTGTCGGGCCGGATCGATTTGAACAAATCGAGGTTGGAGCCGGTTTTGAGGTATTTGGGCGAAAAGCCGGCATAGGGGCCGAACAGCAACGACGGGTTGCCGTCGATGATGCGGCTGTCGAGATGCGGCACCGACATCGGTGGCGCACCGACCGCCGCCTTGCCGTAGACCTTCGCCGCATGCCGCTCGACGATTTGCGGGTTCGTGCAGACCAGAAACTGGCCGCTGACCGGAAAGCCGCCATAGCCCTTGCCTTCGGGAATCCCCGATTTTTGCAGTAGCGGCAGCGCACCGCCTCCGGCCCCAAGGAACAGGAACCGGGAGACCATGCGCGTCCCGTTTTGCAGCTTCGTGGTCCACCCGTCGGCGGTACGGCGCACCTGGACAACCTTTGCGTTCACCGCCAGCTCCACGCCGTCGAGCGACACGAGGTGTTCGATCATCTGGGTGGTCAATGCGCCGTAGTTGACGTCGGTCCCGGTTTCGACGCGGGTGGCGGCGATGGCCTCGCCGGGAGCGCGCCCTTGGTTCAGCAGCGGGGCCCATTCTTCGATCTGCGAGGCATCGGTCGAAAACCGCATCGTTTCGAACAGATGGCTTTGCTTCATGGCCGCGTGGCGTTTGCGCAGGAACGCCTGGTTTTCCGCTCCGCGGACAAAGCTCATGTGCGGGCAGGTGCGAATGAAGGTGGTGGGGGTGGCGACGATCCCTTGGCTGACCAGCCAGCCCCAGAAATGCTTCGTGGTCTCGAAGCGCCGGTTGATGGACAGCGCCTTGGCGATGTCGATGCGGCCATCGATCTCCGGCGTGTAGTTGAGCTCGCACAAGGCCGCGTGCCCGGTTCCGGCGTTGTTCCAGGCGTTGGAGCTTTCCTGCGCAACCTTCGGCAACGCCTCGGCGATCTGGATGGTCATTCCGGGATTGAGCCGCTTGAGCATGATGCCCAGCGTGGCGCTCATGATCCCGCCCCCGACCAGCACCGCATCGGGATTCCCCATCAGTCGCTTGGAATCGTGGTCCCTTTTCATGGGATTATAAATAGGCATCGGAATACCGAAAGTCAATACGAACGATGCCGGGCAGATGGATTCGGCCGCACTGAGGGCTTCCCGAAAAAGCTTAATCCGCTAAAGTGCGGCCAAACCCATGCAAAAGGAAGCGGGCATGAAGACAGCCAACCGAATACCCGGGCGCATCGCGGAGGCCTTGCGCCAATTTCCGCCCTTTTCGATGTTCCCGCACGAGACGATCGTGCAGCTGGCGCACGAGGCGCAGGTGAAGATCCTGGTGAAGGGCGATACCGTCTGGATGCAGGGCGATCCGCCGGCCGAGGCGGTGCTGTTCCTGGCGCGCGGCCGGGTGGAATACCACCGCACGGCGGACGGGATCAGCGAGCTGGTGGATGTGCGCGACGTCGGCGATATTCTCGGGCTTTCGGCCCTGCATGCGGGCGAATCGTTCCGGGTGACGGCCCAGGTGCTGGAAGACAGCGTGCTCTATATTCTGCCTTGGCCGAGGGTCCGCGCCCTGCTGGAAACAAACGATCCGGCGCGCTATTACGTGCGCCGCCACCTTTTCTGGGGCACGCGCGTCGGCCGCACCCTGCCCGCGCCCGAAACCTCGCGCGGCGAGCAGCGCGACTACGGCAGCATTCTCGAGGCCCACCTCGACGGCGCGCAGGTGATCGAACCGCGCCCGGCGGGCAACCTGCTGACCTGCCCGCCTTCCCTGACGATCCAGGAGGCCGCCGGCCTGATGGTCATGCGCGGCCTGCCTTCGGTCGTCGTGATCGATCCGCTGGGCTGTCCGCTGGGGTATGTCACGGAGGAGGATCTGGTCAAACACGTGGTGGTCGGCACCCATCGGCGGCAGGAACCCGTCGAAAAAATCATGAGCCGTACGGTCTGCACCGTCGCCCCCAGGACCAGCACCATGGCGGCGCTGCTCACCATGCTGCACGGTCGCATGAACCAGCTCTGCGTCACCGAGGACGGGACGGCCGAGAGCCGGGCGCTCGATGTCTGCACCCCGGAAGATTTGCTGGCGCAGAGCGGCCACCATCCCGTCGGCATCCTCAACGGAATCCACCACGCGTTGCGCCCGGCGCGCTTCCGCGAGCTGTGCGACGACATCGAGGCCGTTGCGCGGACCTATCTCGAGGCCGGCATCTCCGGCATTGTCATGGGGCAGATCTGCGCCCAGCTGTTCGATGAGCTGGTCAGCCGTCTGCTGGAGCTCTCGATCGAGGAAATGGCGCGCAACGGCATCGGGTTGCCCGAGGTGGAGTGGGCCTGGATGGCGGTCGGCAGCGACGGGCGCCGCGAACAGGTTTTGCGTACCGATATGGACAATGCCATGGTCTTTGCCGCTACCGGCGACCCGGAAAAGGACGAGCAGCACCGCGCCGTGTTCCTGCAGCTGGCCGAGCGCGTCATCGAGCGGCTGGTCGATTCCGGCTTTGCCCGTTGCCAAGGCGGCGTAATGGCCTCGAACCCGCGCTGGTGCCGCACCGATGAAGAATGGATCGGCGAACTCAACGATCTGTCGCATTTGCAGCAGGGCGACGGCATGTTGCGCGCGATCGTGCTCTACGATCTGCGCCATGTTGCCGGAAGCAAGGAGCTGTGCCGGCGGGTGCGCGACTGCGTTTTCGAAGTCGACAAATCGCGTTTCGGCTCGCTTTACCGCCTGGCCGAACTGGTGGTGGCGAACCCGCCGCCGCTGAACTTCTGGGGCAAGTTCGTCGTGGAAAAGAAGGGCGGCAACGAGGGCGAGTTCGATATCAAGAAGCGCGGGCTTGCGCCGTTGCGCGATGCGGCGCGGGTGTTTGCGCTCTATTACGGCCTGCGCAACCACCACTCCACCGGCGGCCGCTGGCGCGAGCTGGCCACCGCCCAGCCGGAGCTGGCCGAACTCGCCCACCTCGCCATCGACGGCTACGACCTGATGTTGCGCCACCGCACCCTCGCCGGCCTCAAGCGCGGCGACGACGGCCGCTTCATCGATCCTTCGGAACTCACCAAGCTCGAACGCGAACACCTCGCCAGCGTCTTCGATGTCCAGCGCATGGTCCAAAGCGCCGTCCGGCGCCTCTTCAATCTGGACGTGATGAAGCGATGAGCCTTTTCCCGCGCAAAGAGCGGCCGCCGTTCGTCCGCGAATATCTGGACCAAACCCCGAAGCGGTTGCCCGGAAAAACGCCCGCCGAGGCGATCCGCTTCGTGGCGCTCGATACCGAAGCCAGCGGGTTCCATGTCGATAACGACCGCATCCTTTCGGTCGCGGTCATGGAGCTCAAGGCGGGTGCCATCGATGTGGCCAGCGCGCGGGAATGGATCGTCAACCAGCCGCAGACCCTGCCGAACAAGGCCTCGGAAATCCACGGCATCCTGCGCTCGGAAATCGAGCAGGGGGTTCCGGCCCCCGCGATGCTGGAGGAGCTGCTGCCGATGCTCTCGGGCGCGGTGGTGGTGGGCCACAATATCCGGTTCGATGCCTTCATGCTCGATGCCGCCTGCCAGCGGCATTTCGGCATCCGGTTCAGGAATGCGCTGGTGGATTGCGGAGCGATGGCGATGAACGAGCTGGTCCCGTTCCACCGCGTGGGCTACGCCCGGCAGCGGATGCCGACGATCGAGGACATCTGCGCGCACCTCGATCTGCCGATGCCCGACCGCCATACCGCCGAAGGCGACGCCTTCATCGCCGCCCAGCTTTTCCTGCTGCTGACGGCGCGGATGCGGCGCCGTACGGGCCGCCCGCTGCGGCTGCGCGATTTTCCGCTCAGTCGAATCAGCTGATCCGACGCGCCGGGCTCATGCCGGATGTTTTTCCGCCGCGGCGGCCGGCTTTGGTGCCGTTCCGCGCTTGAGGGGGCGCGCGCCGTCGTGTTAAATCCGCGCATGATCTATCGCTTTGAAGACCGCGTTCCAACCCTGCCCACGGAATATTATGTTGCCGATTCCGCAACCCTGATCG
>NZ_JBFJYW010000242.1:0-5879 GCF_041622395.1 Pontiella sp.
ACGGTTTGCCAGCTTCCGGCAACCAAATCGTCGGTGGTTTCGAGCGCATAGCTTTGCCCGGCTTCGCCGTACCAACTGAAGCCCAGCGCCGAGCCGGACACCGTCATCCCGATGGCGCCGATTTCCACCTCGGCGGATCCGTACGATCCCTTGACGACGATGGTGTCGATATCGCTACCGCTCCACTCATTGTACCAATAGAAGGTGACGTTGGTGCCGGACAGGCCCTGATAGAGGTCTCCGCTCAAATCGATAACCGCGTTCTCCCACCCATCGCCGCGCAAGGGCGGAGCATCCACGCCCCAGAGCGCGGCAGCACCGGGGCCGCCGTCAAGACTGGTATTGAACATCGCCCAGCGGGTGGTGCCGCTCGTGGCGGTGCCCTGACGCAGGTCAAATGAGATTTCCGAGAGGTTCAGTACCACGTCGGCCGGGATGGTGATCGACCACGAAAAATAGTCCGTCGTCGGCGCGACACTCGGCCGCTCCGTCACATTTTTTGTTCCTCCATTCAGCTTGGCACAATAGCTTCCCGAAGTGGTTCCGCTCGCAATGGCGGTAGCGTCCTCCTTCACATCCAACGCATACCCGGTATAGCTCCAATCGGCGGAAACCGCGATGCCGTCGTCCGCGTTGAGATCGTCCGGAGTTCGGTCGAACGATGCGTCGGAATCGTCTTCGAAATCGACACCGGCAATGGCGACTTCCGACGGAGCGACGGGCGTGGTGGCCGAAGCCTGCTCCGATTCGGCGGTGGTGTTCTGGCCGGTCGAGGTATCGCGCGCCATGACGGTGTAGGTATAGGCGGTTTCGGCGGACAGCCCGGTGTCGGTATAGGTCGGGCTGCTCTGCCAGCTGCTGTCGTGGCCGCCGCCCGCCGTGCAGGTGAAATAATATTCCACACCGCTGAGGTCGCTGGCCGTGGTGGCGGTCATGGTGACCGAGTTATAGCTTGCCGCGGTCGGCGGCGTCGCCCAGGTCATCGGATTGGGCGTCGGCGGATCGTTATCGACCACGGCGGCTCCGCCACGGATTTCCAGGTTGTCGAACCGCGAGTCGTTGCTGAGGTTCGACGCGAGGCTGATGTAGTTTTCGTCGGTGCCGCTCCAAGTGAACGACCCAGAGGCGAAGGCGGTATAATCGTCATCGAAAAAGACGTTGTAGGTTACGGTCGATCCCGCATCGAAGCTCGCGAGGGTGTACTCGACCCGCATCGTGGTGGAGGCGTCCGGCAGGCCACCGATGACGGTCTCGGCCTCGTCCAACACGCCGTTTTTATAGATTTCCAGCGTATCGGTGGTATTGCGGTAGGCAACCACCAGATCCGAGACCTGGCTGACTGGATTCACGCCCGTTTGCGCGTCGAGGTCGGCCAGCGTCTGCCCCACCCCAACGGACATTTGGCGGCCGCTGCCCAGGGTCGAATACTCCGCGATGTCGACACTGATGCTGAAACCGCCGCCCGTTTCGATGCTCGGATCGACGAAGTTATGATTGTTGATGTAGACCAATCCGCCGTAGGCGCCGTCGCCCGCGGGACCGTTGATGCGCAGGGTGTTGTTGTTGATATCGAGCGTCACGGTGCCGATCGTCCGCCCCGTATAGTTCAGCGCGCCGAGATACCCGGATTTGCCATCGGTCGAGGCGTTCAAATCGGTGCCGGCATCGCGATCGAAGGTGTCCGCGAACATAACCGCCCCGGTGACACTCGAGGTGTTGAGGTTGACCACGGTGGAGGCTGGAACGCAAACGCCGTCGGTGGAGACCGCGGTGTAGGTTGAAAACCCGGAAGTGGGGGCTTCGAGATCCGTGTAGGTCTGGAGCGTACCGTCGAGCGCGGGCTCGATGACGACGCCGTCGCGCGTGATCTCGATGCCCGCATACGTCAGGTGGTTGGACCAGGTCAGGACAACGTCCCCATCGACCACGACACCGGCAAGATCGCTGAGGCTGGTATCGACGGTGTTGGTGAGCGGAGCGCACGGATCGCCGGGCATGGTGAAGACCAGTTCGTACTGGGTTACCCCCGGTTCGGAGGCGGTGTCGAGATAGGTGGTGTTGGTTCCGGCCAGCGCGCTTTCGATCTCCACGTCGTTGCGCAGCACCTGGACGCCGGTGGGCGTCTCGGTGCCGAGGCTCCAGGACAAGGTTACGCCGTCGGGCCCTCCCGTGGCGCGAAGGGCCGATGGGCAGCGCGCGGGCACGAGGTTGGTGATTGCGCCGGCCATGGCCATGCCGATGTCGAGGTAGGTCAGCGCGTTGCGGTTCCAATGGTAGCCTTGGTCGGCGGGCGAATCCGCGTAGTCGCGCCAGAAGTCGCGGGTATCGACCGTATAGACGTTGCCCACGAACTCGTCGTACTGCGCCACGTTGAGCTGCGCCTGCATCAGATCCAGGGCCAGCGTTTTACTTTCGTCCCACCCCTCCATCCCCGTGGTGGCAATCACGAACGGAAACGGCGCGCCGAGATCGGCGCGGATGTCGCGGATGAAGTTGGCCATGTTTTCTTCATATTCGGCGACATACGTTGCGCTGATGCGGTCGTTCCAGCCCTGATGCCAGCCGAAGCCGACGATCTCATAGCCTTGCGATTCATCATACTCCGGGAAATAGGTGCCGAGGTTGTCGAGGGCGTCGGCCACGACGCGCAGGGTTTCATTGTAGTAGAAGCCCGTGTCGCCGCTGGAACTCGGGGGCCGGAAGTCGACCGCCAGGCTCTTGCCGCCCCACGCGGCTTTGATGAGCAACACCTGGTTGGTGCAGTGGTCGTCGATCACATACCCGAAGCCGAGTTCGGGACCGATCTCGTCCGTAAGGTTGCCGTACCCGATGGTCAGGTCGCCGGTCCGCAGGTCGGTCGCGTCTTTCTCGTAGTGAATCCAGACCTTCTCGAAGGTCGCCCATCCGTCTGCATTTTGATCGTCCAAAACAAAACCGTAAGGCCCCGTCGGGTTGTTGGTCGACATGTAGTCGAGGGTTCCCGGCCGGCCTGTCGAAGAATAGAGTTCGCCCTGCCCCGCCATGTTGGACTGGCCCGAGAGCACATACACCTTGACCGGCCCCGGTTCGACCGCACCCACCGCGCCACTCATGAAAAGTGCCGCACCAACGGCCAGCAGGCCCGACCAGCCCTGGCGCAACCCGCATCCCGCCGGGCGCTTGACTCGATTCCGTGATTTCATCCCTTTTTCCCCGCTGCCTATGAATTCAACAATCCAATCCAAGTTTTCACCCAATAAGCTAGCACGAACAGCACTGCCGGCATTGTACCATTCAGGCGTCCATGTGCACGCTTCCTCGGATGCGGCAAGCGCCCCCCCGCGCCTTGCGGCTTGGTTGAGCGAAAAGGGCGGATGGACGGAGCGTTGAATCCAAACGCCCGTCCGCCTCACAACCAGAACCTGCAACGCGGGCTTGCTATCCTGTCGGTGCCGCTTAACATGCTCCTGCTTTTTTTGCTGATCGCTCTTTTTGGAAACAAAGGGGGTCAATTTCAACGGGGACCAAATCATATGAAGCCACGATATCTGATCTTTTCAATGCTCGTCATGAGCGCAAGCGCCCAACTGGAGAAGGCCACGTTCAAGCCCTATATGCACTTTGGGTACGAGGCGGACTCGCCCCAAAGCCACAACCGCGGTGCCTTCCATTACGTCAACGTGCATAACACCGTGTACCCCGACTCGGTGGGCAGCTTCTACCAAAGCGGGCTCTTCCACACGTGGTATCGGCCGGTTGAGATCTACGGCAAGGACGACTATAGCCGCGACAAATACGGATACCACTGCATGGAAGGCGGCGCGGGGTATAAACCCTATTTGCACTTCCGCTCGCAAAAAACGCCGCAAAAATTCACCACCGGAGCCGTTGCCGGAGGCTTTGGTTCGTTCTCGAACGGCCCCGGGCAAGGTGTGCCCAGCTTCGAGCGAGCCAAGAATTCGCCCTCGCTCGGATGGGATAAAAACCTCGGCCGCTACGGCGCCGCCCAACTGAGCAACCGCCTGATCTACCCGCTCGACGGCGTTGGCTTCAAAGAAGGTTCCAACAACCAGATGCTGGGCTACGGGTACTATGCCCTGCCGCTGACCGAACCGAAGAGCTCCACGGCGGGCACGGATGCCCCGTCGGGCAACCACTGCTGGACGCTCTTCTTCAACACCAAGAACTTTAGCGGTCCGGTATGCTTTTTCACCCCGTATCACTGGGCGAAGTATTCCATCGAAAACCCGCACCTGCATGGCCAATGCCTCGACAGTAGCTTCTTGAAAGTCAACTCGGTCTACCAACGGGAAACCAACGTGATTCCGGCCAAGCAATGGACGGCGGCCAACGGCGACGTCTACTACCGCATCTCGCCCTATACGCTTCCCGTGGATAAAGACGGCATCACCCGGCTGGGCTCGATGCCGATGACGTTCGATTCCACCAAGTGGGACCAGCTCGAAGCTTGGTTTTCCGGCGGCCAACCCGCCCCCGCCGGCTTTGGCGCCATTGGAAAGGAAATCCATCTTCGCAAAAACAAGACGGCCTTCTTCAACTTCAGGATGAACAAGACCATCCGGGTCGACACCAAGGATTTCATCACCCAAGTAAAGGACAGCGACCCCTCCGCCTCGGCCTACCGTTGGAACGGAACGCTTGCAACGCAAGCGTATCGTCCGGATCTGGTCAAACTCCCCGAGTACTATTGCTTGAAAAACGGTTCCAAAACCATCGTTGCCATTCCCGAACGGGATGTCCCGCGCGAAAGCAGACTGACGAAAGTCGACTTCCCGGCGGATGCGCGGGAGGACTTCGAGTTCGACGGATTCACCAACGACCCGATCACGACGCCCCTCAACCCGGAGTATACGTATAGCGACAAGGTCGTTGACGTCTGGAAAACGCCCGGCCCGGTCGCGGGCCCCTTCGTGACCCGGCTGAGCGACGGCAGCCAGGTTGTGTACTATTGGTACAAATTCAACGAGCAACCCGCCATTCTGAATTCCCACATGGACGACGCGGAGCGCGAGCTGATCCAAAAGCGCGTGGAACTGATCCATCGCCATTGGTCGAAGGACGATCAATACTTCCCGGACCCCGCGCAGGAACTGATCGCGCTCGACGACGGATTGATCGTCACCCCCCCGAAAGGGCTGGAAGCCGGCTACGTGCCCATCTGCGTGCACCAGCAACTCGCCGGCGAAAAGCTCCCCGACTTCAAAACCGTAAGGCGATAACCCGACGTTGCCCATCCGCTGGAAGCGTTCAGGAAACGGACGCTTCCAACGGCGGGAAACCCTCTTATTTGGCGACCTGGATTTTATAGAACCGGTTGGTTGGAGCGCCTTCCGGGGAGCGGTACGCCAGTTCCTCCCCCGATCCGGTCAGGTTGGAGGAGACCACCTGCCAAACGCTGGAAGCCAGATCGACTGATTCCAGCACGCGGTAGGTTCGCCCGGCCACGGAATCCCAGCTCAGCAGATAGCCCTCGCCGGAGGAATCTTCGGCAAAGCGCTGGATCTTGAACACGGAACCGGCGTTCTTCGGATGCGTTCCCGCCACATATTCATCCTGATTGGAGAGCCCGTCGCGGTCGTCGTCCTCCCCTGCGTTTTTGGAGAGCGTTTCCAGATACCGAACCTCCCAAACATCCGGCAAGCCGTCCGAGTCGGTATCGGTCGGGAGCTGCGGAGGTTGCTGTTCCGACGTGGTGTACACCAAGAAATCAAACATGATGTTCGCGCCCGCCGAACTCGAACTCTTGTTTCCGGTGGCCACGAGCTTGACCGTGTGGATTCCATTGGAAAGCGCCGCCTCGTAAACCACGGCCTGAGACGCCGAACCATGCGTATCGACATCCTCCGCGACCAACTCCCCATCCACGTAGATATCGCAGA
>NZ_JBFJYW010000243.1:0-5874 GCF_041622395.1 Pontiella sp.
AGGTGCTGGTCAAGGCCGAGCGTTGGGACGAGGCGTTGGTTCAACTCGCCAAATGGGAGAAGGTCGACATGGACAACCGGAAAAACCATGACCCCGACAAGCTGTCTCCCTATTTTAAGAAAATCCGCGCCCAGATCGAAGCGGGGGTGGCGGCGGAGAAGAAATAGAGAAGGTGTTTTAAAACCGCCTCATCAGCATGGCCACGGCAACGGCGGCAACGATCCCGATCATGATTTTCTTGAGGATCGCTTCGGGGAGTCCGACGGCGAGCCGGCTGCCGAGCCGAACACCGAAAAGCGCCCCTCCCGCCATGGTGAGCGCGGTCGGGATGTCCGATTCGCCGCCCGCGCCGTAGGTGATGGCGGTCAGCAGCGTGAGCACCGTGATGATGGTGGTCGTGGTGCCGACGGTCCGGTGGGCGGGCAGACCGAGCAGGAGCAACGTTGGAACCAGCACGACTCCGCCCACGGAAGTGGCGCCCACCAGCGCGCCGAACAGCAGCCCGATGATCAGCCCGGGAACAACGCCGAGCACCTTTTGGGTGCCGATCGTCTGCGGTTCGGGTTCCCTCCGCAAGGCATTCAGCGCCATGGCGCCGACCGCCAAAAAAACGGCGATCAGGATAAGCAGTTCCAGCCCGTTCTTGAATCCGGCGCTTTCGCTGTTGGTGCTGATCCAGCGCGAAACGATAAAATTGGCGGGCACCGCCGCCACCAGGATCGCCCGGATGGTGTGGTGGGAAACGTTGTGGATGCGGATGTGGTGAAAGGTCGAGGCGATGTTCGTGAAAAACAGATAGAGGCTGGTGGTGCCGACCGCCCGGACGGGATCGAGCCCGAGAACCAGCGTGGTGGCCTGCAAGCCGAGCACCCCGCCGCCCACCCCGGTCAGGCCCACGGAAAAGCCGATGACGGCGCCAAGGACGAGCCGGAGGAGGATCTGCGAAATGGTCAGGTCGAATACCATCGGAACTTAGCTAGGTTCCGCCGCAAGCTTTGCAATGTTGAGCAAGACATCGCAGGCGGTCAGGTATTCCTTAATATCGACATATTCCGCGACCTGATGGAAATTGTGCGAGCCGCTGCCGAGGGTGATGGTCGGCAGCCCCTTTTCGTTGAAGTTGTTGGCGTCGAGCCCGGCGTCCATGATGACCGGGTTGGGTTTGAGGCCGACGGCCTCGACCGCCTGGCCGGCAATCCGTACGCACGGTTCCGACTTCTTGAGGCGAAAGGCGCGGTAGTCGGAAAGGGTGGCGAACTTGACCTTGCCGCATTTGCCTTTGTCGTTGGTCACGCTCTGGGCGGCCTGTTCGAAGCAGGTTTTGTAGACATTGACGATCTGTTCGAGGAAGGCCGGGCTATGGCTGCGGCATTCGCCCATCAGGATGCATTGGTCCATCACCTGGTTGCTGGCCTGTCCGCCGTTGATCGTCCCCAGGTTGGAGGTTCCGGCGCGATTGCCTTTCGTGATCTTGCCGAAATAGCCCTTTTCCGCCACCAGCGCCATGGCCTTCGAGGCAATCAGCCCGGCGGAAATCCCCTTGTGCGGTTCGAGCCCGGCGTGGGACGAGATGCCCGTGATCATGGCTTCCCAGCGCACGGCGCTCATGGCGCCGATCACGAGTTCGTTCGGTTCCTGCCCATCGAGGTTGAAGCCCATCGCCGGATGGCCCAGGTCCGCGAAGCGTACCATGCGCGACCCATGCAGCCCGTTCTCTTCTCCAATCGGGAAGAGCAGGGTCATCGGCGGATGCGGTAGGTTGTTTTCCAGAATGGTTTCGACCATCGTCACGATCGCGGCGCAACCGGAGCGGTCGTCGCCGCCGAGGCCGGTCTTGGTTTTGGAGACCACGCGGTTGCCTTTGACCATGGGCACCGCGCCCTTGCAGAGCGGCACCGTGTCCATGTGGGCCGAAAACATGATGCGCGGTGCCTTGACGGTGCCCGGCAGCTTTACGATCAGGTTGCCGGTCTCAAAGCCTTCGCCGAGCCGCTTGTGCGCGTCGTCGGTCGTGATCCACGCCGGCTTGCATCCGGCGGCGAGCAGCTTTTGCGAGAGGGCTTCGACCACTTTTGCTTCCTGCCCGGTGAGGCCTTCGACGGACAGCAAATCGAGTAGATGGGTGAGTGCGCGGTCTTGGTTGGTCATGGTTGTTCCTTTGGGTTGGCGAGGTCGTTGATGATGCGGGCGGCCATGGCGAAACCGAAGCTTCCGGTCACGAACGAGGCCGCGCCAAAGCCGAATTGGCAGTCGAGCTGTTTCGGGCCGCTGCCGGCGGCGGGCTTTTCGAAGCAGATGCCGCCGTCGGGGTGGGGGTAGCGGATGGTTTCGGCGGAAAAGACGCAGGCGATGCCGAATTTCTTCTTATGGTTGAGGTGCATGCCGGGGATGTTTTTCCGCAGTTGCTTGCGGCAGGCGGCCAGCAGCGGGTCGTTGTAGGAGTCGCGCAGGTCGGTCGTGCGCACCTGCGCCGGATCCACCCGTCCGCCCGCGCCGCCGGAGACGATGATCGGGATGCCCAGGCGCTTGCATTGGGTAATCAGGTGGATCTTGGCGTTTTTCTTGTCGATCGCATCGACCACGTAGGAGAGGCCGGGTTGGATGAGTTCGTCGGCGTTTTTGTCGGAATAGAATTCGCGGATGGCGGTGATGCCGCACGCCGGATTGATGAGCCCGATGCGCTCGGCGAGAATGTCGACCTTGGCGCGGCCGGCGGTGCCGGTCATGGCATGGATTTGGCGGTTGGTGTTCGAAAAGCAGATGTCGTCCCAGTCGACCAGGGTCAGCTGCCCAATGCCGCTGCGGGCCAGCGATTCGGCCACCCACGAGCCGACGCCGCCGATGCCGACGATCAGCACGTGCGCGGCCCGCAGTTTTTCCATGGCGCCTTGGCCATAAAGCCGGAAAAGCCCGCCGAAGCGGTGTTCGTATCCACCTGTTTCAATTTCGTTCATGCGTTCGTTCTCGCTGCCGCTACGCCCCTCACGCGGCTGAGTTTGTCCGGTTCGCGCCGGGGTGCGGGATTTTCCAAAGGGGGAACTATATGAATGCCGCCGCAGAATGCAAGGCACCGATACGGCCTTACCCGGCAATTGCCGTTGTTCGGCCCGGCCGCTAGGAGCGGAAGTCCGCGATGCGGCGGCGCTCTTCCTCCTCGCTGCGGAACTGCACGTTTTTCCAGTCCCGCGATTCGGCGGCGGACAATCCGCTGAAATGCTTGCGGTATTCGGAGGGGGTGGTTCCGGTGGCCTGCTTGAAGGTGTTGGCGAAGTACTGGCTGGTGCCGTAGCCGCACTCGAAGGCGATGTCGATGACCTTGACGTCGGTTTCGCGCAACAGGGTCTTGGCGCGTTCCATGCGGATGCGGAAGAGATATTCCATCGGGGTGCTGCCGGTCAGTTTCTGGAACACCTTGTTTAGCTGCGTTCGCTGGATGCCGCAAAACTTGGCCATGCCCGCCAGGGTCCAGCGTTGCTCGCACTGGGCCGGGAGCGCGGCGATGAGCGCCTGGACGCGTTGTTCCGAGTAGGAGTAGCTTCCGGCATCGACCACCTCGCCCGACACGATGCGCTTGAGCTCGACGAGAACCGCCCGCAGCAAAGTGGTGGTATGCGCTTCGCGCAGCGCGTGCGTGCTTTGCAGTTCGCCGATCAGCGTCGGCATCAGCCCCCGCATGGCCGGGGTGGCCGGGAAGCAGTGGCGCGGGCTTGCGGCGAACGTCGAGCTGAGGATCTCCATTTCCGCCTTGCTGAAACCGAAGGACTTCGGCAGGTGGAAGGTGGGCCGCGGCTCCGGGTAGTCGCGTTCCAGGTGGAAGAGCACGTGGTAGATCATGTTGTCGGGTTCGCGCGGATTCACGCTGCCATGCACCTGCCACGGAAGCGTGAAGTAGATCGAGCCCGACTCCACTTTTTCCGGAACCCCCTCCACCATCCACTCCAGCATGCCCTTTTCGATATAGGTGATTTCCATGCCGCGGTTCTTGTGCGGCGAGAGTTCCCGGCATTGGATGCGTCCATAACTGATGATTTCATTCATGATGTATAAAATATACCACCCGGAATCCCAAACGACAAGGTTGACATTCGTGTGTTTTATATAGGGTTCAATCCTAACAAGGGAGTCTGCTATGACGACATCTACCAACAAGACCTGGATCACCAAACTGCCAAAGATCGGGATCCGCCCAACTATCGACGGCCGTTACGGCGGCGTACGCGAATCGCTCGAAGGCCCCGTTATGACCATGGCCAAAAACGCGGCCAAGCTCATCAGCGAAAACCTCAAGTACCCCAACGGCGAGCCGGTCGAGTGCGTGATTGCCGATACCTGCATCGGCAACGTGGCCGAGTCCGCCGCCTGTGCGGAAAAATTCGATGCCGAAAACGTCGGCGTTTCGCTGACCGTGACCAACTGCTGGTGCTACGGATCCGAAACGATGGACATGGATCCGCTCCGTCCGAAAGCCGTTTGGGGCTTCAACGGCACCGAGCGCCCCGGCGCGGTTTATCTCGCCGCCGTACTCGCGGGCCATTCCCAGAAGGGGCTCCCCGCATTCGGTATCTATGGACGCGACGTGCAGGACGGCGGCGACGAAACCATCCCCGCCGATGTAAAAGAAAAAATCCTCCGCTTCGCCAAGGCCGGTCTGGCGGTGGCCACGATGAAGGGTAAATCCTACCTCTCCATGGGCGGCGTCTCCATGGGCATCGCCGGTTCCATCGTCGACCAGAACTTCTTCGAAGACTATCTCGGCATGCGCGTCGAAGCCATCGACCTGATGGAAATGCACCGCCGCATCCGCGACGGCATCTTCGACCAGGAAGAGTATGCGCAGGCGCTGGCCTGGGTGAAAGCCAACTGCCCGGAAGGCCACGACCCGAACGGCCCGACCACCACCCGCTCCCGCGAAAAGCTCGACAAAGAGTGGGAAACCTCCGTTAAAATGGCCATGATCGCCCGCGACCTGATGTACGGAAACGACAAGCTCGAGGAAATGGGCTACAAGGAAGAAGCCCGCGGCCATAACGCCATCCTTTCCGGTTTCCAGGGCCAGCGCCATTGGACCGACACCGAGGCCAACGGCGACTTCATGGAAGCCATCTCCAACAGCTCCTTCGACTGGTCCGGCATCCGCATGCCGCGTCTGATGGCCACCGAGAACGACTGCCTCAACGGCGTGCCGATGCTCTTCAGCTATCTGCTGACCAACACCGCGCAGGTCTTCGCCGACGTCCGCACCTACTGGAGTCCCGAATCCATCGAGCGTGTGACCGGGCACAAGGTCGACGGCGTAGCCGCCGGCGGACTCATCCACCTCATCAACTCCGGCTCCGCGTCCCTCGACGGCAGCGGCCGGCAGACGATGGACGGCAAGCCCGCCATGAAGCCCTTCTGGGAAATCTCCGAAGCCGAAGCCAAGGATTGCCTCGAGGCGACCACCTGGCACCCGTCGGTAACGGAATACTTCCCGGGCGGCGGCTGGTCCTCCAAGTTCACCACCAAGGCGGGCATGCCGATCACCATGAGCCGCGTCAACATCGTCAAGGGGCTGGGCCCGGTCCTGCAGATTGCCGAAGGCTGGACGGTTGAGCTGCCCGACGAGGTCCACAAGAAACTCGACGACCGCACCAACAACACCTGGCCGACCACCTGGTTCGCTCCGCGCATCACCGGCAAAGGCGCCTTTACCGACGTCTACGAAGTGATGGCCAAATGGGGCGCCAACCACGGGGCCTTCAGCTTCGGACACATCGGTGCCGACCTGATCACGCTGGCCGCCATGCTGCGTATCCCGGTCTTCATGCACAACGTGGAAGACGGCGACGTCTACCGTCCGAGTGCCTGGAGCTCCTTCGGTACCGAAGGCCTCGA
>NZ_JBFJYW010000244.1:0-5806 GCF_041622395.1 Pontiella sp.
GCGCCGCGCCAAGTTGCTCGGCGCCAAGATCACCGTCGACTCCCCGTCCGGCGGGGGAACCCGCATCAATCTCAACCTAAAACCCCGCAAGCGCTTGCTGCGTTTCATCAACAAGGAACTCCCATGAAAAAAAACATCCGCGTCATGGTCGTTGAGGATCATCCCGAATACCGCGAAGTCCTGGAGATCGCCCTGAGGAAAGAGCCCGACATGGAAATCGTCGGGGAATTCGGGACCACCGAACGGGCCCTCCGCAGCCTGCAGGACATGTCGACCCGCCAGGTTCCGGACATCATTCTGCTGGACCTGAACCTGCCGGGCATGTCCGGCATCGAAGCGATCCCGTTCTTCGCGAACACCATCCCCGACGCCCGCATCATTATTCTCACGCAGTCCAACCAGGAGGCCGACGTCCTGACCGCCATGAGCCTCGGGGCCGCCGGATACCTCCTGAAATCCTCGACCGTCGCCAAAATCACGGACGGCATTCGGAGCGTCATGGCGGGCGGAGCCCCCATCGATGCCAACGTGGCCAAATATATCCTGGCCACCTTGAAAAACACGATGAGCGAAAAGAGCGACACCCCCTCGCTCTCCGATCGGGAAATGGAAATCCTGACCCTGCTGGCAAAGGGGCTCTCCAAAAAAGAGATTGCCGACCAGCTGGGCATCGGCGTCAGCACCGTCGTTACCCACGTCAGCCGCGTCTACGAGAAGCTCAACGTCGTCAACGCTCCATCGGCGATCGACAAAGCCCACAATCTCGGCCTCTTCAGATCCCACCGCTAGTCCCCCAGCCGAGGAAATTTCCATGAAACCAACGTCGCGCATTCCGATCTATCTCTCCGCCTTCGCCTGCCCGGGACTCGGGCAACTGGTCCAGCGGCGCTGGCTGGCGGGCGGACTCTTTCTGATGGGCTTCCTGTTGGGGTTTTGCTGGGTCATGTCCATTGCACTCCGGAACATCCGCGCCTACTACGGCATGTTGACCGACTGGAACACCGACCCCGAAATCATCCCGCCTTCGGCCTTCATCCTCCCGCTTCTGCTGGTGGGCGCGTTCTATTTCGCCAACCTGATCGACGTGTTCACCGGCCAGCGCAGGCAAATTCGCGCGGAACTGGACGCCGAGTTCCGCAAGGAATTTCCGGCATGACTCCACCCCTTCGGCAAGCCTATGGCCTGCTGCTCGCCCGGTTCGGTCCGCAGCATTGGTGGCCCGCGCAAACGCGGCTCGAAATGATGCTCGGCGCCATCCTCACCCAAAATACCTCGTGGACCAATGTGGCCAAGGCGATTGCCCATCTCCGCCGGAACCACGCGCTGCAATTCGACGCGCTTGAACGTGCGACCCAAGAGCAGATTGCGGAATGGATTCGACCGGCGGGCTATTTCAACCAGAAATCGGGCTACATCAAGAACATGGTCGGAACCATCCGGGAGCGGTTCGGCGGATCGCTCAACACCCTGTTTGCGCTCGACACCCCCGCCCTGCGCAAGGAACTGCTCTCCTGGAAAGGCGTCGGCCCCGAGACGGCGGATTCGATCCTGCTCTACGCGGCGAAGCGGCCGGCTTTCGTGGTGGATGCCTACACCAAACGGGTCGGCTCGCGCCACGGATGGATCGGCGAAAAGGCAACCTACGACGAGGTGGCCCGCCTCTTCACCGACCACCTGCCGGGCGACGTTGCGCTGTTCAACGAATACCACGCGCTGATCGTCCGCCTCTGCAAAGAGCACTGCAACACCCAGCCCAAATGCGCCGGCTGCCCGCTGGAGCCCCTGCTACCGAAGCCGCCCCGCTGAATGCGGTTCTAAGAACCGCCGCGCCTTTTCCGCGCGACCGATCCCCGTCAGCGCTTGAGGGGAACGAAGAGCAGGTCCATCTCCTTCTTTCCGGTTTCGGGATTGTTTTCGTAGCGGAAGAGGCGCCAGAACAGGGAGCATTTGAAATAGCCGCTGTCATAGCGGTCGACCGTGATGCCGGGAAAGACGTCGGTGGAGGAATCGCCGTTGAGTTTTTCGTAGTGCCAAAGCCGCCAAAGCACGCGGCGGCGGAGGTAGTCGTGCCCCGGCTGTTGCTCGCGGCGCGTGTCGTATAGCGCCAACAGGAGCGACGAGGTGTTTTCCCGTTTATCTTTTTCGAGATCGTCGCGGACCTTGCTTGCATAGAGCGGCCAGAACCCCTTGCCGATCCGGCGGCGTTTCAATTCGCCGGCCTCGCCCTCCGGCGTCTTTTCGAAGACGCGGTCGTCGTGGTGCCGGCCGAGCAGCAGATAGTCCCAGTGTTTCCGCCGCGTGATATCGGCGTCCTCCTTGCGCATGCTGGTCCACGCCCATTCGCGGAAGCGGTAGATGCCCCAGAACCGATGCCGCCGCGAATCGTGATCCTTCGCATACGTTCCCAGCAATAGATAGCGACCATCGACGTCGCCGTCGGCCTCGACGCGGTGGCGATAGGCGGGCCAAATCCAGCTCCCCGACTTGTCGCCGGCATAGCTTCCGGCCAGCGGCGTGAAATAGTATTCCATCTTATCGTTGTGGCCGTATAGCGCCGTATAGAAATAGTCGTTGCGCTGCCACGTATAGAACGGGAGGAGCCGGCTCTTCGTCGTTTCCCCGGCGCGGGTTTCCGACAACCAGAGCCCGAGCAGGCCAAACTTAAGCCTGTAATCCTCGCCCGTCCGCCATCCGCTCAGCAGGATCGGAAACTCGTACTGCTGGTTATCCCCGACCGGCCGCGTGGCGTAGAGCAGCGATTCGAAGCGCTTCTTTTCCGGCGCGGAATAGTAGAGCGGAAAAACATGGTGGGAGCGGCCTTCGGGCCCCCACTGCCGCCCGGCGAGCTTCGCGAGCCAAACGGTTTCCCCCGACTCCGCATCGGACCGTCCGCCGCTCAAAATGGGCAATGCGACCCAGCGTTTTTCGTCGCCGTCGCGCCAGGCCCCGCCGAGCAGGGTCATGAAGTGCGCGTCCTTGGTGCGGTCGAAATAGACGGCGGGAACATAGCACGACCACGCCTCCGAACCATCAGCAAGTTTCTTGCGGGCATACAGCGGCGTGACCGCAACGGAGCTGTTGGTCGACCAGCCGCCGTAGAAGAACGGGAACGACGCATTCCAGCCCGTTCCGTCCGCCCGATGTTCCGACCACCAGGGAAGACTATAGAAACGCTCCGTGTCCGCTGTGCGCTCCGAATAGTAGAACGGCAACACGTGGTGGGAGCGGGAATCCGCCGTCGATGCCGACCGCACGATTCCGGCCGCATAGCGGTTGTCCTTCATGCCCGGCGCATTCTTTCCCCAGGATACGAGCGGGATCGCGCCCCAGGTGTTGGTGGCCCCCACCCAGCCGCGATACCGCAGCGGCAGGGCGAGCTCCCAGCTTTTCGCGCCGGGCTCGCGCGCGATCTTGCGCGAATAGGGCAGCGAGTAGAAGGCGGTATGGGTGGAGTTGGATGCGTAGCCGTAGAACGGAAAGAAGCCGTGTCCGCGGTCGCCGTCCCCTTCGAAGGCGTAGGCCAACGACGCCAGCCACCAACGGTTTTGGTCGTCCAAGCGGTTGTTCGTTCCGTAGAACGGCCACAGGCGCCAGCCTTGGTGGTGGGCGTGGTCATAGCGCGCGTAGAGCGGCCAAAAGACGTGCGCGGTGCTTCCCGAACCGCTGTTCCGATAGATCCAGAGCGGGAAGAGCGAATCGTAGCCCCTCCCCGACAACGGATGGCCCTTGTGCCAATAGAGCGGGAACGCGGCGAAATAATCGTTGCCCCAATAGACCGGAAACACGCGGTGGTCCCCGCTCTTCGTATCGAACCGCGCAAGCGGCCAAACCACGTTGTGCACGGGCGTCTCGGAAGAGCGGCCATAAACCGAATAGAGCGGCCGAACCGCCAGATGATCCGGGCTGAACTCCATGATCGGCCACAGCACCGACAACGCGGGATCGCGATAGTAGAGCAGCGGCCAGAGGTTCACCCGATCCGCGGCCGGGCCCTCCCGCCGGTCATATTCCCCCGTGTAGAACGGCGTGCCCTTCATCGAAGTCGTCGCGCATCCCGAAAGAAACGCCGCAACCAACACCCCCAGCATCCACGCTCTCATACTGCCCCCAATTCCGCACTCGGCCGCAAAGCCGTAGCCGGGGTCGCCAAACCCATTCGCCCATGCCCGTGCGCGGCATGGGCATCCTCGGCTACGCCGCGTCGCGAACCAGCGCCCTAATCCAGCACCACTTCCTGTTCGTATTCGGGGATGATGCAGTTCCAGCCGGTTTTTTCGGTAAGGAATTTACCGAAGGCCTCGGCCTGCGATTCTTCGCCGTGGGTGATGAAAACCTTGCGCGGCGCCTCTTTGAGGGAGGAGATCCATTGGTAGAGTTCGTTTTGGTCGGCGTGGGCCGAGAAGCCGGAAATGCGCTCGATCCGCGCCCGGACCGTGTGCTCCTCGCCGAAGAGGCGGACGGTTTCCGGCTTGTCGAGGATGATGCGCCCCAAGGTGCCGAAAGCCTGGTAGCCGACGAACAAAATGGTGCTTTCGGGCCGTCCGATGTTGTTCTTGAGGTGGTGCTTGATGCGCCCGCCGGTACACATGCCGGACCCGGCAATAATGATCGCCGTACCCTTGATGTGGTTGATCGACTTGGATTGGTCGACCGTGGTCGACATGGTCAGGCCCGGGAAGTCGCAGGGCTTGTCGCCCGCCCGCAGCTGCGCCATCGTTTCTTCATCGAAAAGTTCCGGATGCTTCTTGAACACCTCGGTGATCTTGATGGCCATCGGGCTGTCGACAAAGGCCAGCAGATGCGGAATGCGGTCTTCCCTCAGCAGGCCATTGAGGTGGTACAGCAACTCCTGCGTGCGTTCCAGCGCGAAACTGGGGATGACAATGTTGCCGCCCGCCTGATGGGTCTCGTTGATGACGCGGGCCAACTCCGTGGGGATATCGGCCACTTCGCCGTGCACGCGGTCGCCGTAGGTGGATTCGATCAGCACATAGTCGGCGTGCTCGAACTGGAAGGGATCGCGCATGATCGGCAGGTCCCAACGGCCAACGTCGCCGGAAAAGACGATGGAACGCGACTCGCCGCCCTGCTCCACCACGACCCGGATGGAGGACGAACCAAAGACGTGCCCGGCTTCGCGGAACTCGGCGGTGACGCCCTCTCCGATCACGATGGGGGCGTTATACCGGACCTTGCTGAACATGGCGTTGACCTTCTCGGCATCCTGCATCGTGTAGAGCGGTTCATACGGGAAGGGGCTGGTTTTGCCCTGCCGCTCATGGCGCATCTTCTTGTGCTTGATGTCTTCTTCCTGGATGTGCGCGGAATCCAGCATGATGATGTTCGCGATTTCCGCCGTGGCCGCGGTCGCGAAAACGGTTCCCTTGAACCCCTCCTTCACGAGCTTGGGCAGGCGGCCGCAGTGGTCGAGGTGCGCATGGGTCAGCAAGACGGCATCGATGCTCTCGGCCGGAACGGGAAAGTCGTCCCAGTTGCGTTGCTTGAGATCGCGTTCCTGATAGAGGCCGCAATCGACCAGCAGCCGGATACCATTCGTTTCAAGCAGGTAGCAGGATCCTGTAACGTTCTTTGCCGCGCCGAAAAATTTTAGTTTGATATCCATTCCTGCTCCTGTGTTGTCGCATCTGCGATGGGTTATTCCAGATCAGCCCGGTCGACCACATCCGTGCGGCAAACCGAAACAAAGTCATTATACGTCTCGATCAGCGGATCGACAGCGAAATCTCCATCTTTCAGCCGCCGCAGGTTGTTGCCCAAGGTGGAGAGGAACCCCTCGACCATGCCC
>NZ_JBFJYW010000245.1:0-5787 GCF_041622395.1 Pontiella sp.
GGGGCGGAGACGGTTCACGAGACCGTTGAATGTCTGCTGCAGCAGAATGAAAAAGTAGGCCTGCTGAAAGTGCGGCTCTACAGGCCTTTCGACAGCAAACGCCTTTTGGACGCATTGCCGGGCACGGTTCGGAAAATTGCGGTATTGGATCGCACCAAAGAGCCTGGCAGCGCTGGTGAACCTCTTTACCAAGATGTGGTGACCGCGATTACAGAGGGCTTGAGCAATGAAAAAGCGCCGTTTGAGCACCTGCCTAAAATCATTGGCGGCCGCTACGGCCTTTCCTCCAAGGAATTCTCCCCGAGCATGGTCAAGGCGATCTACGAGCACATCGACAACGGGGGTTGGCATGGTTTCACCGTCGGTATCAACGACGACGTCACCAACCTCTCCATCCCGGTCGGCCCGGAGTTCAACATCGAGCCTGCGGACGTCAAGTCCTCCGTTTTCTGGGGCTTCGGTTCCGACGGAACGGTCGGCGCGTGCAAAAACACCATCAAGATCATCGGCGACAACACCGACATGACGGCGCAGGCGTACTTCGTGTACGACTCCAAGAAGTCCGGCGGCGTTACCGTTTCCCACCTTCGCTTCGGCAAGAGCGCGGTCAACTACCCGTACCTCATCCAGCACGCCGGCTACGTGGCCTGCCACAACGTGTCCTACATCGGCCGCTACGACATGCTCAGCGCCATCGCCGAAGGCGGTACGTTCGTGCTCAACTCGGAAATCCCCACCTCGGAGGTTTTCGAGCACCTCACCAAGGAAGAGCAGCAGATCATCATCGATCGCAAGATCAACTTCTACAACGTCAACGCGCTGAAGATCGCGATGGAAGTCGGCCTCGGCGGACGCATCAACACCGTCATGCAGACGGTTTACTTCAAGCTGTCCGGCGTCCTGCCGGAAGACGAAGCCATCGAGTTGATTAAGGGCTATGCCAAGAAGACCTTCGAAAGAAAGGGCATGGACATCGTCGAAATGAACTGGAAAGCGATCGACGCTTCCGCCGCCGCGATCGAAAAGGTCGAAGTGCCTTCCACGATCACCAAGTCCTATGTGCTGCCGGATCTGATTCCGGCCGATGCCTGCGGATTCATGAAAGACGTGATCCTGCCGACCATGATGCTCAAGGGCGACGAGGTTCCGGTTTCGAAAATGACGTTCGACGGCACCCTGCCGACCGGCACCACCAAGATCGAGAAGCGTTGCATCGGTCCGCGCGTTCCGAAATGGCTCAGCGAAAACTGCATCCAGTGCAACCAGTGCGTCATGGCCTGCCCGCACGCGGTCATCCGCGCCAAGCAGATCGATCCCGCCGAACTGGCTTCCGCACCGGAAAGCTTCAAGACCGTCAAGTCCAAGACCAAGAACGACAAGGATCTCGACTACAAGATCCAGGTTTATGTCGAAGACTGTACCGGTTGCGGCGTCTGCGTCGAAACCTGCCCGGCCAAGACCAAGGCGCTCACCTTCACCACGCTGGAAGAAGAAAAAACCGCCGGCGAAGTGGACAACACCTACTTCTTCGATGCGCTGCCCGACAACGTTCTCGATGGTGCGAATGCTTCCACTGTTAAGGGTCTGCAGTTCAAGAAGCCGCTGTTCGAGTTCTCCGGCGCCTGCGCAGGTTGCGGCGAAACGCCGTACGTCAAGCTCGTCACGCAGGTTTGCGGCGAGCACATGATCGTGGCGAACGCGACGGGTTGTTCCTCCATTTATGGCGGCACCTTCCCGACCATCCCGTACTGCAAGAGCGCCGAAGGGCGTGGCCCGTCTTGGGCGAACTCGCTCTTCGAAGACAACGCCGAATACGGTATGGGCTTCCGCCTCGCGGTCGACAACAACCGCGCGTTGCTCCGTCAGAACGTGGCCGTGCTGCTCGAAGCCGGCGTGAACGCCGACCTCACCGCAGCGCTTGAAAAGGCCGTCGAAATCTGCGTCGACAACAACCGTTCCGACGAAGCCGTCGCGGCCCAGAACGCCGTCAAGATCCTGCTCCCGGGCGCACTCGCCGAAGCTTCGGCCGAGGTTGCTCCGATTGTCCGCAAGGTGATCGAGCTGCAGGACTACTTCGTCGACAAGGCCGTCTGGATCTTCGGTGGCGACGGTTGGGCCTACGACATCGGCTACGGCGGTCTCGACCACGTAGTGGCTTCCGGCAAGAACGTCAACATCCTCGTTGTCGACACGGAAGTTTACTCCAACACCGGCGGCCAGGCTTCCAAGTCCACGCCGATCGGCGCGGTGGCCAAGTTCGCCACGGCCGGTAAGCGTGCCGGCAAGAAGAACCTCGGCTTCATGTGCATGAGCTATGGCACGGTCTACGTGGCGCAGATCAGCATGGGGGCTAACCGCATGCAGACCCAGAAAGCCATCCAGGAAGCGGTCGACTACAATGGCCCGTCCATCATCATCGCCTACGCTCCGTGTATTGCTCACGGCATCGACATGATGAAGACGCAGACCATCGCCAAGGAAGCCGTGGAATGCGGCTACTGGCCGCTCTACCGCTTCAACCCGGAAGGCGGCGAAAAGAAGTTCACTTGGGAAGCCAAGGAACCGACCGGCGACTTCCAGGCCTTCATCCGCGCGGAACGTCGTTATTCCACGCTGCTCAAGACCGCTCCGACCGAAGCCGAAGCGCTCTTCGCCGAGGCGCAGGCGGATGCCAAGAAGCGTTGGGACTTCATGCAGGCCGTCGGCCCGCTGATGTAACCCGGCTCCCTGGAGCCTAAGAAAAGCCCGCCCGCAACGGCGGGCTTTTTTTGTGGTTCCGAACGTTTCGTTTCAAAGGTTCGCTAAAGTCCGGAGGGCAAAGCTTGGTTCGCTTGCGGTGTTCCTGTTTCGATTGGGGGCGTCCCTTCCTAAAAATAAAACCCCTTGCAGCAATTTCTGCAAGGGGTTCGGTTCCCGTTCCTTACCGTCCGGCAGGTCATGGTGCCGATCCGCGGTAAAGCGGCTGCCGATTGTTATTAATCACAATGGCCAGGGCCGATGCAGCCATTGTTGTAGTTGTCTAGCACCTTGGCGATGGCAATCGCCAGATCCCTGTCCTTGCATTTTTTGGGTATCGACCCCTCGCTCTGATATTTCTCCAGGATCGACTGGCCGTTCAGCCATGCATGGACAACCTCTTCCGGAATCGAGGTGCCGTTCGCGACATTCAATTCCGCGCCGATATATTGGTGGGCCAGGATGATATATGCATTGCCGCCCTTGGGCGCCGTCCAAAGAATATCCATGGCTTGATCGCCAGTGAATAGACTCAGTTCATCGGTCGGCCAGTCTTTTGGATGGTTTTTCCAGTAACCTATTGTGTAGGTGCATCCATCGAATTCCTTCGGTATGGGGAGTTCCCACGCGACGAATGTCCAAGCTAGTGAGGCTGGCTGATAGGCTCCTACGATGGACCAGACTTGCACGGTCACATTGGAGGCTCCGGCCGGAAGGGGTACTTCCAGTTTGATTACGTCCAGATAGGCGCCTTCGTTGTCCTGGAATATGTCTTCAAGCCGCGTGGTAACCCCGGCCACGGTTACATCTACCGCAGCGGGGCGCGGATATGCGACGTCGGTCACGATCAGGCTCAGATAACCAATGCGGGAATTGGCGGACGGGGTAACGGAAAATTCGACCGGCTCCGTTTGGTAACCATGCGGCTGATAGGCAAAATCGTTTCCATCCATGATCTGGATGTCGGTCATGCTTCCGTCGTCCAAGATTACCACGACTGCAGCTCCATCGCTCTGGTAGGTGAAGTCGAGACCACTCACCTTAAGTTCGTTGATCTGGCCTGCCAGAATCCAGTTTTGGGAGGAGCTCAGTTCCGTGATGTCGGCTCGATAAGTATTGCTGGGGAATGGCGGCAGCGTAGGTCCTCCAATGCGCGGTCCAACAACGCTCTGGTCATTGACCATGATGATGTCCGTATCGCCCGAGTCCGTGTCAACTCGGGACCTTCCGGTCCAGTATAGCAGTACTTGGGCTATGGCTACATCCGAGGGGATCTCAATGGAGATGAAGCCAGTCGGGGTAAACTTCAAACCTGTGCCTTCGACTAATATTTGCGAACCCGAGGCAATGGGAATGCTCGGCAATCCGAGTTGCTCGGTTCCGTCGGCTTGCACTTCATGGATCAATACCAATGACATCAATGCGCAACCGATCAAGCTACATGCCATTTTTCGAACATACTTGCTTTTCATTTTTCATCTCCTGTTACTGGTTTTCTTTTTGCTGATCATTGGTATATCCCATCCCCCCTTCACGATACCCCGCGCGATAAGATAGACTAACAATCACCCGTGTTGAACGAGGAGAGCATATCGTCGATTTCGGATAAAACAAGATTTTGTTTCCTGATGTTTCGGAGTCTTTTATTTGCCTTGGCTTCAGCACATTGTTGTTGCGTTGCAACTTTGCGCTTCTGTAGCGATGAGGGGCCGGGGAAGGGGAACGGGCCGGTTCGGGATGAAATCTTTTGGTGAAAACTTTTGTTTTCGTTGCGGGGCCCCTGTATTTTCCGCCTCTCAAATCCATTTCTTAAAGGAGAATCCCAATGATCGCGAAATTGACCGAACGTTCCGAATGGAAAGCCCTCGAAACCCACTATTCCGAAATCAAGGATACGCACCTGCGCGATCTGTTCGCCGATGCCGGCCGTGCCGCCGAATTCACCCTGAAGGCCGAAGAGCTGCTGCTCGACTATTCCAAGAACCGCATCACCGCCGATACCATGGGCAAGCTGATCGCCCTCGCCGAATCGGCCGACCTCAAAAAGTGGATCGACGCCATGTTTGCCGGCGAAAAGATCAACGCCACCGAAGGTCGCGCCGTGCTGCACGTCGCCCTGCGCGCGCCGAAGGATGCCGTGATCGAAGTCGACGGCGAAAACGTGGTGCCGAAGGTCCACGCGGTGCTCGACCAGATGACTGAATTCTCCAATCTCGTCCGCTCCGGCGCCTGGAAGGGCTACACGGGCAAGAAGATCAAGAACGTCGTCAACATCGGCATTGGCGGCTCCGATCTCGGCCCGGTAATGGCTTACGAAGCGCTCAAGCCCTACAGCCAGCGCGACCTGAACCTCATCTTTGTTTCCAACGTCGATGGCACCCACATCGCCGAGGCGCTCCGCGGCATCGATGCCGACGAAACGCTCTTCATCGTGGCCTCCAAGACCTTCACCACGCAGGAAACCATGACCAATGCGCATACCGCCCGTTCCTGGTGTCTGGAAGCGCTGAAGGACGAAGCGGCGATCGCCAAACATTTCGTGGCGCTCTCCACCAACGCCGACGCCGTCTCCGAGTTCGGGATCGACACCGCCAACATGTTCGCGTTCTGGGACTGGGTCGGCGGCCGCTACTCGCTCACCTCCGCCATCGGCTTGCCGCTGATGATCGCCATCGGGCCGGACCACTACGCCGAGCTGCTGGCGGGCTACCACAAAATGGACACCCACTTCCGCACCGCGCCATTCGCCGAAAACATGCCCGTCATCCTGGCGTTGCTCGGCATTTGGTACAACAACTTCTTCGGGGCCGACAGCCAGGCGATCCTGCCCTACGACCAATACATGTCCCGCTTCGCGGCCTACTTCCAGCAGGGCGACATGGAGTCCAACGGCAAATACATCACCCGTTCCGGCGAAAAGGTCGAGTGGCAGACCGGGCCGATCATCTGGGGCGAACCGGGCACCAACGGCCAGCATGCATTCTATCAACTGATCCATCAGGGCACGCGGTTGATTCCCTGCGACTTCATCGCACCGGTCCATAGCAACAA
>NZ_JBFJYW010000246.1:0-5777 GCF_041622395.1 Pontiella sp.
GCGGCGCCGGTCGACTGCCCATCGTTGACGGCAAAGGTAAAGCTGTCCTCGCCCACATACCCGCTCGTGGGGATGTAGGTTAGATTCGGGGCCGTGCCGGTCAGCGTACCGTTGGCCGGACCGGAAACCACGCTAAAGGAAAGGGAATCCCCCTCGTAATCGCTGCCGGTCAGCGTGATGGCCACGGAAGTGTTCTTCGCCGTAGAGACGCTCTGCGGGAGGGCGGTCGGCGTGGTATTGAATGCGATGCTGCCGTGCAGCGTCACCTTATCGATCATCGCCAGCGTGCCGCCGGTGGAGGTCGTCCCGCGGCCCCAGGCATAGATACGGAAGGTCGTGGGCTCGGTCACCCCCTGATAGTCGGCGTTGCCGGTCAGATCCACGCTCACGGCCTGATAGGTCGTCGTTTGGCCGAGGGTGGAAATGGCGACCGTGCTTCCGATCAGGTTGCCGGACTCATCCGTTACCGCATACTCATCGACGGACGTGGATACCGACGTGCTCGCCTTGAAGGTGATCGCGGTCAGGTCGAGGGCCACTTCGTCATCGGGCGTGACGGTGAAGGTGACATAGTCGTCCCCGGCGACCGCGCCGGCGAACGACGTTGTGGTCGCATCGTTGACGCCGATGCCGACGCAACCGAGCGTGCCGGTGTTGCCGAACGCCAAGCCTTCGGCATCCACGCCGCTGTTGTCGCCGATCGTGGTCGGGAACGAAATATCCATCGGAGAGGTCAACGTTGTGGCGCTCACATGGGGAGAAACCACCTCCGTTGCCTCCGAGGCGCCTTCGGCAAAATCGTAGCCGACGAGAATCGGCCCGGCGATGCCGCGCAGCACGATCTTATCGACTCCGGCGGCGGTGCCCCACGGGGAGGTCGTTCCCCGGCCCCACGCATAGATGCGGAACTCCGTGGCGGCGGTGACGGTCTCAAACGCCGTACCACCGAGATCGACAACGAAACTTTCGTAGATTCCGGCTCCACTGCCCTCGCTGGTCACCATGACGGCGCTTCCAATCATCGTGCCGGAACTATCGGCCACGGCATATTCATCCACCGAGGTGGATGCCCGCTTCATCGCCTTGAATGAAATGCTCGACAACGTCAGCGTCCGGTCATCACCCGGGATCACCGTGAACGACAGATAATCATCTCCGGCCACCGCATCGGCAAAGCTGGAGGTAATTGCGTCTTCAACGGAAATGGCAATGGCGCCAAGCTGATCGGTACTGCCGAATGCAACCCCTGTGCCATCCAACCCGCTGGTATCGCCAAACGAAGCGCTGGCCCCGATATCCATTGGAGAGGTCAGCGAAGAGGCAATCACGCTGGACGAAAGCATGGTGGGAGCCGTCGGGTACGAACTGGACGCGTCGAAATCATAACCGACCAGAACCGACCCGACCGCGTCGGCCGGATATTCGAATTCCACGGCGGGCACGATGAAGCGGAAGCGCAGGTTGTCCCCGGTCGTCGAATCAGAAGTTGCATCGATCACATTTGCATCGGTGATGCGTAGGCGCTTGCCGGTCGAAGGATGGTCGAGGTAGAACCAGCCGTACTGGTATTCGTTGAGCTCCCATTCGACGCTGCTTCCCGTAGTGCCGGCATCCGCCAGCCCGACGGTGGAGCCGTCGAAGGAAAGGCGGCGACCGCTGCTCATCCCCACGATATACTTGTTTCCACTCGAAGCGGCCACCAGCTCGAACTGTTCGGTCTGTTCCGTGTTCGTCACGTCGGCATAGCCAATGGTGTCCGAAGAAGGATCGTCGATCAGGCGCAGGAAGCGGCCTTTGTTGTGGATGATGTAGGGCTTGTCGTCGCGAACCGTGGCGTCGCCGTCCCAGCCGGCCAGCAACAGGCCGCATTCCATCAGGTCTTCGTAGCCGGGATCGGTGCTGTCGTTGTTGTAGTGCAGCGCCAACTTCGGTGAATTCATGGCGGTGATATCGGCGCCGTTTGCATCCGTTGTGTCGACATTCCCCCCGTAGCCCCACTCGAAAAGGGACCAGCTCTTGAGCCAATCCAGACTTTCGGCGCGCCACATGAATTCCGCCAAAAAGTTATAGTTGTGGTTGCGGCTCCAAGTCACTTTATCCCCGGCGAAATCGCGGGTGGAAAACTCGGTCAGCATGATCTTCCGGCCGTAGAGATTATAGACATACTCCAGGTTGCTGATCAGCATAGAGGGACTGCCCGTCGAGGCGCCATTCGGCGAATACCAGTGCACCGCCTCGTATTCGGTCCGCAGGCCCCGCTCGTCGGCCTCGGCATTGAAGTTCTCTCGCCAGGAACCCTTGTAGTTGGAATCGCAGGGCCCCGCCAGCGGCAGGCGCATGCGCTGCAGGCGCGGCCATTGATAGGCGGCCGTGGCCTCTTCCATATTCGCTTGGTCCTCGAGATTGGGTTCGTTGAACCCCAGCACCGTCGTACTGTTGGCACGGCCGTACCACCCCGGCTGATAGCGCAGAATCTCGGCCGTGGAGTCTGCGATTCCGCCCCACTGCATCGGGTAGTACTGCCCATACTCGACCAGATCTTCGTCCGCCTTCTTCCAGTTATAAGCCCAGCCGGGCTTATACATGAAGTTGAAGTGGAAATGCGATGCCTGTCCCTTTTTGGGGTAGTGGGTTTCGTAGTTGATGGCCCACTGCTGGGCAAAATCCGCGTCGGCGGCCTGCCGCTGCACCACGTTGGTGCCGTCGAGGCCGAGGACCAGCCCGCTCCAGACGTTGACGATCTGGAAATGGGTGCCGTCGCCGGTGTCTTCCAGCCGCCAGCGCTGGTGCGGCATGGCGGTATAGTTGCCTTCGACAATCGCGGCGCCTTCGTTGGTGGAAGCCAGCGACACTTCGAAGCAGGCCTCGCTGTCTTTGCTGCGCAGGCGGTAGGTATCCGTGCCGATGTTGAGCAGCACCTGGAACCAAGGTTCGTCCGACGTGATCGACGAACCGTTGGTGGACGTGGCGAGGTTCAAGCCCGTTTCGCGGTTTTCGATGGTGTAGTAGGAATCCTCGTAGTCGAGGAAGCTCTGGGAGGGGGGCGCTTCGTGCAGCGCATCGGTCCAGAGCGGGTAGGCGTCTGCGCCGTTTTCGGCGAAGACCACCAGCTCGCGGATGACCGCCTGCTTCGAATCGGTCGTATAGACACGGATTTTGGAGGTCGTGACGGCGGCCCCGAACCAGAGGCTCAGGTTTTGCTCGGTGTTGCCCGAAACCGAGCCGCCGGAACAGGTGACCCAGGCAGAGCCGCTCCAATAGTCGACGGTAAAGTCTTCCATTTGGGTGCCTGACAGCCCTTCGAAACCGGAATAGAGATGGATGCCGCGCACTTGCTCGTTCTGCGGGAAATGGACTTCAAAGCTGTGCGGTCCGGCGGCGTCGGTGCTGGCCCACGCGGAGGAGTCGTCGACGTATCCGTCGATCGCCAGCGCAGGATAGTTGGCCCCGTCCACGGAGGAATAGTTGAACTGGCGCAGCTTGGCGACGTTCAAGTCCAGATCCGTACCGAACGGAACCGCGGAACCATCCGAGGTCGGCGGATAGAGCGCCAGTTCCTTCATGCGGGCGGTGGCGTCGGTGGTGTAGAGCCGGAACCGCTGTGCGGTAACGGGCGCAGTAAACTCGAGGTTCAATACCGGCAGGGTGTTTCCGGTCGTGGAGGTTCCCGCGATATCGACCCAGGCGGAGCCGTTGTAATACTGCAAAGAAAAGTCGGAGATGGCGTCGGTCCCGGTCGCTCCGCTGTAGAGGTGCGCGCTGCCGATCGCCATCGGAACCGCGAGCGAAACTTCATACCTGTGCGGGCTGGAGCTATTGCTGACCCAGCGGTTTTCCTGCGTCACGAAACCATCGTTGCCATAGGCTTTCGGCGTCGTGCTGTTGGCGGAATCGACCGAACTGGACTGGAACTTGGCGAGGTTGTAGATCACTTCCGGCTCGGGCGCTTCAGGGACGGAGCCTTCGATCACCAGTTGATCGATCCGCTGGGCATTGGAATATGAAGTTCCGTTGGCCCCCCACACATAGATTCGAAATTCCACGGAATCAATGCCTTGGAGCAAGGAGATGCCGGAGAGATCGATAAAGGTACTCTCCCACTCCGAAAGGCCTTGGGCGGTCGTAGTCGTCAGACTGGTTGCCAACAAGGCATCGGCCGTACTCCAGGCACTCGTGTCGCCATTCACCTTGGCACAAACATTCCACTCGTTTGCAACCCGCTCAGGGTAAGTGGAATTAATCGCCTTGTCGATCGAGAATCCGGTCAGGTCGAGCGTCCCGGCCACATCCGCCGCGATCGTAATCGAGTAGTAATCGCCATCGGCAATCGCATCCGCGAGATCCGTTCCGGTACACCCCTCGCTGGTAGAACTGATGCAACCGCCATCGGTCGAACCAAAGGCGGTACCGCTGGCCGCCACCCCGGTATTGTCGCCGATGGTGGCAACCAAGCCATAGTTGTTCACCGCTCCCCCCGCCGCGGTAACCACCCCGGCACTGGCGCCCGAAGCGACGACCGCAGCCGATTTATCACTGCTAAAATCATAGCCGGCAATAATTGCAGCATTCGCACCGCACGCCAGCCCGAGTCCCAAAAGCATTCCAACCGTTTTATTCATCATATTCTGCACATCTCTTTTTAGGGTCACATCGGGTAGGCGCGTGGCCGCCCCTTACATAGAGAGTTGTCAGAATACCGGCATCCCGAATTCTGCATATAGTCATTTTTACCTATGCCGCCTCCGGCTCCTCAGCTGGCGACGGGTTCGAGAATATCGAAATCGACCACCAACGGCAGATGATCGGAAAGCTGAACCTGCGGCATCTCGAACCGGTTGATCTTGATCTTCGGACTATGGAGGATGAAGTCGAGTTGCTTGCGCGGTTTCTTGCTGGGATAGGACGGTTGCAGGGTCGGATCGGCGTTCCGCAACCCGCTGGCCGACATCAGCAACTGAATCTCGTCCTCACCCGCGAAAGCGTTGAAATCGCCCGCAACGATGTAGGGCCGGTCGGTCTCCTTGATCATGTGGTAGAGATGAAGGATCTGCGCTTGGCGCGCCTTGTAGCTGAGCGCCAGATGAACGAGGAAAAAGGTGACTTTCTCCAGCTCGAGTTCGAGCACCAGCTTTTTCATTCCCCTCTCGAAATAATGGAACTTCTCGCTGTGGATGGTGTCCTTGGCCAGGAAGGCGTTCCCCTGCTTGTTGTAGATGGGAATGCGCTGCCATCGCGAATCCGAACCATATTTGGAACGGTAGGAATGAAAGTGCCCCAGCTTCTCCGCGATCATCTCCACCTGGCTTTTGCGGCCGGCGCGGTAGGAGCCGCCATCGACCTCGATCAGCCCGATCACATCGGGATCGATGTCGCCGATAAACCCAATCAGTTCGTCCAAATGTCCGTGCGTCCGGCCCAGCAGGCCGAGCAACGGGAGCTTTTTCTGGTTGCCGTGCGTGGCGTAGCAAATGTTGTACAGCATGAATTTCATACGTTGAATCTAGCGCGATGCGGACGCATATTGAAGAATTAAGATTTCATTTCACATGCCAACTGCCTAGCATGCTTTCCATGGAATCAGGAGCTCACGACGTTACCTATTGGCTAGTAATCAGCACGGGGCTGCATGTTGCGGCCTTTGCCGGGGTCTTGCTGCACGCCCTGAAACGTCGGCGCAACGCCAGCGCCACCATCCTGTGGATCTTCGTGGCCTGGTCGTTCCCGCTTTTCGGCCCGCTGCTCTACCTCGCCTTCGGCATCGACCGCGTCCCGGTCAA
>NZ_JBFJYW010000247.1:0-5758 GCF_041622395.1 Pontiella sp.
GCGGATACCCGGTCTTGGGGAAAATACAACACTCCAGCGTGCCGCGCATGAAGGATTTCCGCCCGTTGATCAGCAAGTCGCGCCCGTTGGCTTCCACATCGCGGAAGCCCGTGACCACGGATTTTTCCTGCCCGTTGAACTCGACCGTCACGCGGTAGAGGGCCGGATTGAACTCCGACCACTTCACCATCTTTTTGGCCGGGAGATCAATCGTGACCTCCCCGGCCTTGACGATCTTCGACCATGCGGGCAGGTCTGGCCCGTCATGATTGATCGCCTCGACCTTAACGGCCAGCTTTCCGCCCTCCGGCAACACCACCCGCAACGGACTGGTTTTGATCTGGATCGGATTCTCGCGGCGCAGCTCGATCTTGCCGACCAGCCCGTTCCATATGGTTTGCGTCTGGTCGGTATAGGCGTGGCCCAATTCCCCGAGATCCACCTGCATCCGGTTATCGACCCGAACCGCAATGATATTTTTTCCCGGCTTGAGAAAGGCACCGACGGCGTGGCGGTGGGGCGTTGACAAGGAGTTCAGCGAACCGGCCATCCGACCGTTCACCCAAACCGAGGTCTGCCAAATGGTGCGTTCCAGCAGCAGCGTGGCATCGCTCCACCCATCGGGCAGGTCGATCTCCCGGACATACCACGCCGCACCGACATAGCGGAAGTTTTGATGGAGATGACTGAAAACCTCTTTGGTGAGCGCAGGTTCCAAGGCCAGCGGATCGCCCAGCCCCGCTTCCGAGACGATGCCCGGCAGGTGAATCGGCCGGCCTTCGACCGCCTTGAACCATTGCTGCTTCTCGCCGACATCCCGAGGATCGAGCCGCACGCTCCACTCGCCCGACAGATCCAGCGTATTCGCGTGCACCGCCACGGACACGAATGCCCCCGCCACAATCATTATTCCTGCCCGAACCAACTTCATACCGACCCTCAAATTTCTATTTCCGGATGCCCGACGAACGCCGCATCTCGTTCAACTTGGCATTCATGGATTCCACCCGCTCGGGGTGCCGCTGGATCAAATTTTCCCGTTCGCCCGGATCGGATGCCAGATCATACAGCTCCACGGGATCGAAGCCCGTCGAAGGGCCTTTCTTCCGCTGGGCAATGAGCTTCCAGTTCCGCTGCCGAAGCGCGATGCGCCGACCGTTCTCTTCGATCATGAATTCATGCCCCGCAGCATCCTGGCCAAGGAAAGCCGCCAGCGTATTGCGGCTGTCGCGCGCTTCGCCCTGCGGGAGCGGCACCTTCAGCAACGCGGCGAACGAGGCGATGAAATCGATCTGGTTCACCATGGCGTCCGACACCCCGGGCCTGATCCGCGCGGGCCAGCGGATGATCAACGGGACGCGGGTGCCGCCCTCGTAGACGGAATATTTGCCGTCGCGCCAGATGCCGGACGCATCGTGGCCGCGATCCACCTCGCCGATGTCCCGGCGGTGCCCGGACCCGTCGTCGTAGGCGTCCTGATAGACCGGGCCGTTGTCGCTGGAAAATATCACGATCGTGTTTTCCGCCAGTCCATGCGCGTCCAGCGCCTGCATGATTTGCCCGGTCGACCAGTCGAACTGCACCATGGCATCGCCCCGTGCACTGAGTTTGGTTTTCCCCTGGAAACGCGGATGCGGCGTGCGCGGCGCATGGATGTCCTGCGAGGAAAAATAGAGGAAGAACGGCTGGTCGCGGTTCCCGGCGATATAGGCTTTGGCCTGTTTGACGAAAACATCCGCCATCTCCTCGTCGTTCCACAGCGCGGATTTTCCTCCGGCCATGTAGCCGATGCGGCCGATGCCGTTGATTACGCTGTTGCGGTGCTGCTCGCCTTTGCACCAAACCTTGGTCATTGCCTGGGGATTCACCATGGCGTCGGGATAGGCCGTGCTGCCGGGGCGGTTCACGGCCCGGGGACTTGCTCCGACAAACAGCGGATCGCTCGGATCGAGGTTCAGCACGCGGTGCCCCGCGAGATAGACGCAGGGCACGCGGTCGTTCGTGGAGGGCAGCAGGAAGGAAGAGTTGAAACCGATCTCGAGCGGCCCCGGCTTGACCTCGCCGTTCCAGTCGGTCGGTACGCCTTCCTTTCCGAGCCCCAGATGCCACTTGCCGATCACGGCGGTGGCGTATCCCGCCGTTTGAAAAAGCTTCGGCAACGTCAGCGCATCGGTCGGGATCGTCAGCGGTGCGTTCGGCGGCAAAATGCCGACATCATGACGGAACGCGTGAATCCCGGAGAGCATCGAGAAGCGCGAGGGCGAACAGGTCCCCGCGGTGCAATGCCCGTCGATAAAGCGCAGCCCCTCCGTCGCCAGACGGTCGATGTTCGGCGTGGGAATCATTGTGCTTCCATACGCCCCCACATCGCCATAGCCGACATCGTCCCCATAGATGATCACGACATTCGGCGCGCGTTCCGCCCATCCGTTAAGGAGCCCGGAAAAGGCGATAAGAAGCGCGAACATTCCTTGTGCCGATCGTTCCATGACTAATCCACCAACTCGCGCTCGATGTCTTCGAGCGACTTGCCTTTGGTTTCGGGAACAAACCGTTTAATGACCGCAAAACCGACCAGACAGATGACGCCGTAGAGCCAGAAGGTTCCCGCCGCGCCCAAGGCAACGTTGATGGGCTTGAAGGTGGCCGTAAGGGCAAAACAGGCGATCCAAAGCGCCGACACGCAAAGGCTCATGGAGGCCCCGCGGATCCGGTTCGGGAAGATTTCGGAGAGCAGCACCCAGGTGATCGGCGCGAGCGTCATGGCATAGCAGGCGATGGCCGTCAAAACGACCACCAGCACAACCGGTCCCTTTAGGCCGAAATAATAGCAGGCGCCCAGAATGGCATAGGTGACCATCAACCCGCCGGAACCGAGGAGCATCAAGGGACGGCGCCCCCAGCGGTCGACCGTATTGATCGCGACGAAGGTGAAGACGAGGTTCACCACCCCGGTAATGACAATGTTGAACATCATGCCGCTCACATCGTAGCCGGCCGCTTCAAAGATTTCCTGGGCATAGTTGAAAATCACATTGATTCCGCACCATTGCTGGAACATGGCAATGAAAACCCCCAGGCCGAGAATCTTGAGCAGTTTCGGATGGAGCATTTCCCGGTAGTTGACCTTGCCGCTTTCGCCGGCGAGCGTATCACCGATATCGGCCACTTCGGCGGCGGCGTATGCCGCGCCACCGATCTTGGTGAGCACGCCTGCGGCTTGATCCTTGCGGCCCTGTTTCAGCAACCAGCGCGGCGATTCGGGAATGATGAGCGCCATCAGGAAGAAAAGCCCGGCCGGATTGGTTTCGGCGGCGAACATCCAGCGCCAGCCATATTGGCCGTTCCATGAGTTCATGATCACTTCAGCCGTTGCGCCGGGATCGACCGGGTTGCGGTTATAGATGATCAGGTTGACGATCTGCGCCGCCAACACGCCGATGACAATCGTAAGCTGGTTGACGGAAACAAACTTGCCGCGCATGTGCGACGGCGAGACTTCGGCGATATACATCGGCGAAACGTTGGACGCCAAACCAATCCCCATTCCGCCAATGACGCGGGCCACGATGAACTGGTCGAAGCTTTGGGACAGCGCCGTCCAGATGGCCGAAATCGCAAACATGAGCGCGGCGGCGACCAGCACCTTCTTGCGCCCGATGCGGTCGGTGATGGCGCCGGACAGCAACGCCCCGCCCAAGCACCCCGCCAGCGCCGAGCTCATGGCCCAGCCCGCAAGCCATGCTTTGTCGGCACCGACCAGATTAAAGAACGGTTCATAGAAAGGCTTTGCGCCGCCGATCACCACCCAGTCGTAGCCGAACAGCAGGCCGCCGAGTGCCGCCACCAGAGAGATTTGGAAAATATAACTGACATTGAATTTGTGCCCGGTATTCATCATAAATCCTTTTTGCGTTATACAGGTTCACCCAGGCTGGAAAGCATGGCTTTGTGCAGATGGGCCCCCACATGGAATGGCGCAATTTCAAGCACGGCGCCAAAGAGGGCTTCGGCCTGCGCTCCGCGTTCCATCCCTAGCTCGCCCAGCCCGCGCATGTATTGGCAGTGTATTTTATTTTGTTCCGTAAGATCGACATCGAAGACGAGGAAGTCGGGCAGCGAAACGGCGAAATAGTCCATCTGCACGTCGTCGTTGATGTGCGCGTCGCCATAATCGATCAGTTTCTGAAAGACCGCTTCGGCTTCGGCATCGCGCCCCAGCTTGCGGTGCGCCAGACCCTGGTACAGGATGGTTTCCGGAGGCTGGTCGTTGTAGTACATCGCGGAGGTCGGCACGGAAAGCCCTTGCGTGGCCTCCTCGAAGAAGCGCTTCGCGGCATCGGCATCGCCGTTGCCTTCGAAGGCACAGCCGAGGTAGTAGAGGATGTTGTTTTCCTGCGCACCGGCCAGCTTGCCTTCGCCCAGATTGTGCGGATAAAAACGGGAACGTTGCAACAGCTCAATGGCCTCATCGAACCGAAGCTCTTCGATGGCCTGCTTCGCCAGTTCAACCAACGCAATCACATATTGGGCGGCCACTTTCCCTTCGCCGCCCTCCCAAGGGTGGAACGTGCGTTCGCCCAGAATTTCCAAGGCCAGGGAATGATTGCCCATCAGGTTGAAAACCGACAACAATTCGATGGTCTGGTCATCGCGATCGAGCACGACATCCATATGCTTTTCCATTTCGGCCAAGCGGTCTTCGGCCGCCATTCCGATTTTTTTCCGCAGCTGATCCAGCTCGAAGAACACACGGGAATCGTTCTGATCCAGCGCAAACGCTTTCCCCAACGCTTCTCCCGATTTGGCCGCATCGTTGCGCTTGTTCATATAGGCCAGGCCCAGGTTGCGCCATGCGGTCGGGAAGCCCGGATCAAGTTCCACGGCGCGTTCCCAACATTCAATGCCTTCGTCATACCGACGGTGACCGAACCAGAAATTGCCGAGATAGTACGGCGCGCGCGGGTCGAGCGGATTGGCTTCCATGGCCGCCGTCAACGCAGGCACGCATTCGATGCGATGAGGGAAGCAGTATTTCGGCGAGGCGCCTTGGGCTTTCGCGAAAGCAGAAGAACCGTCCTGGCCGCGCAGCGTTTCAATCCAACCGGCATAATAGCCCACCATTGGATCGTTTTGCGGAGCTTCGGCCAATAGATCCAGCGCGTCGCCAAAGCACCCGGCGTGGGCGTAGTCGAGGGCGATTTCGATGTAGTTGTGAACATAGCCGCGAATCAGCGCATCGAACTCGCTTTCGCCGGAAATCCGCTTTTGCTCATAGAGCGCGCCAAACTCGATGGGATCGGCCTGGAGCGTTGTTTCGATTTCGGCCAACGCTTCATTGGTTCGGTTCATGTTACGCAACAGCGCAATCTTCAGATGCCGCGCTTTATGGTGGTTGGTGTTGCGGGAGAGCGACCGCTCAACCAGTTCCAGCGCCTCTTCGAGGTCGCCCCGGCGGCAGGCAATGCGAGCCAGTTCAAAATAGCCGGCGCATTGCCAGGCATCGTTCCAGACGGCTTTGTAGAACGCGTCAAAAGCATCGTCGAATTTTCCCTGTAATTTCAGGCAGAGTCCGAGGTTGTAGTAGGATTCGCCGTCGTAGGGGTTCGGATTACGCAACGTGGCCCGCTTTACCGCCTTGCGGAAATAGGGTTCGGCGTCGGCAAATTTTCCGCGACGAACCAGCAGCAGCCCCATGGCATTGTTGCAGCGGCTGTCGCCGGGATCGCGGCGCAACGCTTCTTCGTAATACGGTTCC
>NZ_JBFJYW010000248.1:0-5752 GCF_041622395.1 Pontiella sp.
CAGGCCGGCTTCCTTGCGATCCAGCAGCTTGCGCTTGAATTCCTCCACCTTTTCCTCGAATGCGGGAGCCAGGCGCGGCTGGATGCGGGGAACCACCTGGCCACAGACAAAGCGGCCGACATAGGACTTGCCGTTCAATTTGTCATAGGCCCTGCCCGACGAATCGAGCATGACCAGGAACACCAAGGCCAGCAAAACGGCCAACACGCCGCGGAGCAACCCGAGCAGCATGCCGTAGACGCTGTCGAAAATATCGGAAACCTGCGCCTTGAGCACCTTGGCCAGCACCTTGGAGAGCATGGCGAAAATCAAAATGCCCAGCACGACCGTCGCCGCAAGGATCAACCACATGATGTAGGTATCCTCCACGCTCTGAAGCAACCGCTCGAAATAGTCGAATATCGCGGGGTAGGCAAAAAACAGGAACCCACCGACGATGACGATTGTCAGGATATGCGCAACCTGCGCGGCGAATCCCTTCTGGAATCCGCCCCATGCAAAAAACACGACTGCAACCAGAACGGCCGCATCGACCAAACTCAACCACTCAGGCATATCCCATTCCCCTCTCGTTTGAAACTCGGTCGCAACTATGGCGGCTGGAAAAGCATTTTCAAAGCCACATCCGCGATCAATTAAAAAATACGTAGTGCCCTCCTCTTGTTTCCTAAGAAACTTGGCCGATTCCGGCAAAAACCACAAGATGTTGTGCCAACCCCTTGACACTTCCACATCACATTGGATACCTTATCATTCCGCTAAACGGGGAGGACGCCGTTTAACCAAGCATAAACCAGTAAATATCAGGGGGTAGGAATGCCGGGACAAAGACCCAACGCCGCATTTGACGGTTTCCAGAAGCGATCTGGACTCGTAGTACCATTCAGTTGGCAAAAAATCGAATTAGCCATCGACCGCGCGGTCGAAGATGTCGCCCGCAAGCATCGGACTTCCAAGAACGAAGGGGTGGCCTCGAAGGTCACCGATCAAGTGCTACAGCAACTCAACAATCCGGTCAGCGAATTCTATGTCCACGCCGACGACAACGGCAAACGCATCCCGAAGATCGAGGATGTCCAGGACTTGGTCGAAATCACGCTTGCCGAGCAGGGCGAGACCCTGGTGGTTGCCACCTACAAACGCTATCGCAAGCAGCGCGAAATCGCCCGCCGCAACATCCGCGTCCGCGGCGACGCCAACGGCAAGGTCGATGTCACCGACGCCTCCCTTCTTCTCGTCGAATCCTCCTCCCGCAACGTCAACCTCCCGTGGGACCGCAAGCGCATCGTAAAACAGATTCTCGACAAGACCGATCTCTCCGTCGAACTGGCCATCAATGTCGCAAAATCGGTGGAAAACCGCATCATCGGCGGCGACATGTCGATCATTTCCACCACGCTCATCCGCGAACTGGTCAACAACGAGCTGATGGAACGCGGGTATGCGCAACAGCTGCGCGACCTCTCCCTGTACCGCGTCTCCAAGGACTACCTCGAAAACCTGATGTTCACGAAATCGACCGAAAACTCGAACATCGTCAACAACAACCCGGAAGCGGTCAACCTCGGCATCGCTGAACTCGTGCTGAAGCAGTGGGCGCTCGACACCATCTTCAGCCCCGAAGTGAAACGCGCGCACGACACCGGCGCGGTCCACGTCCACGACCTCGGCTACCCGACCCGCGTCTACTGCTCCTCGCACTCGATCGAGTACGTCAAGAAATACGGCCTGAACGGATTGATCAACCTCAACACCTCGTCAAGCCCGGCGCGCTCCGCCTCGGTGCTGACCGGCCACCTCAATACCTTCCTGGCATCGATGCAGGCCAACTATGCCGGCGCGCTCGGCATCGCCTACATCAACATCCTCTATGCGCCGTTCTTGGTTGGCATGGGCGCCAAGGAGCTCAAGCAAGTCGCGCAGGAGCTGATCTTCAACGGCTCGCAAAACGCCTTTTCGCGCGGCGGCCAGACGCTGTTCCTCGACTTCAACATCCATTCCGGCGTCCCGAGCTACCTCAAGACCGTCCCGGCCATCGGCCCCGGCGGCCACTACCAGATGCGCCTCAAGGACGGCTCCATTGCCGAGCTGACCGAAGAGCTGCGCAACGACACCGACGCCAACGGCAACCAGATGATGGACCTGTACTACGCCGATCCGGAGCTCGGCCGGCGCCTGGTCTTGCGCGAACTCGCCGACGATCAGGACGGCGTGGGCTACGATCCCGCCGTCAGCGCCTCGCTCGAAGAAAACGGCGAAGCCATCGTGACCTACGGCGACTATACCCAGGAAGCGCAGGATTTCTGCAGCGCCCTGCTCAAGGTCTTCGGCGAAGGCGACGCCCATGGCCGCATCTTCGAGTTCCCGAAGTGCGACTTCCACGTCTCCGAAGAGACCTACGAAGATCCCGCCCAGTTCCAAATCTTCAAGGAAGCCTGCGAACTGGCCTCCCAGAACGGCTCGACCTACTTCATCTTCGACCGCGACGAAGTCACCCTGTCGGCCTGCTGCCGCCTGCGCACCACCATCAGCGACAGCCGGATGCTCAAGCACCCCGAAAGCATGCGCTTCTGCGGCTTCCAGAACGTGACGATCAACATTCCGCAAGCCTCCTACCGCGCGGCGCGCACCGGCGGCGACATCGTGCAGAATTTCTTCGACGAGCTCGACCGCACCATGGAACTCGCCGTCGATGCCCACCTGCAGAAAAAGGCGAAGGCCGCCGAAATGCTTTCGGGCCCCGGCCACCCGCTCTGGCAGATCGGCAAGGTTGCCAACGACGGCAAGCCCTACGTCGATCTCGAAAACTGCACCTACATCCTCGGCCTGATCGGCGTCAACGACGCCGTTAAATTCCTGATCGGCCAAGAACTGCACGACAGCAACGATGCCCAGCGTTTCGGCCTCAAGATCGTGGCGCACATGTACCGGAAGGCCAAGAAGATGGCCGCCAAGTACAACCTCAAGATCACCCTCGAGGAATCCCCGGCCGAGTCCGCCGCGCGCCGCCTGGCCAAATCCGACCTGATCTACTTCCCGGAAGAATCCCGCGAAATCGTCAAGGGCCCGGTCGATGCCGAGTACTACACCAACTCGATCCATCTCGCCGCCGAAGCCGACGTCTCGCTGGTCGACCGGATCGTCGAACAGTCCAAGTACCACAGCATGATCGAATCCGGCGCCATCACCCACTGCTTCATCGGCGAAGAACGCCCGGACGCCGACTCGATCGCCCACCTGATGACGGAAGTGTTCTACCGCACGCAGTCCGCCCAGGTTTGCGTATCGCCGGAGTTCACCTTCTGCGACAACTGCCAGCACCAAACCCGCGGTCTGCTGGAAAGCTGCCCGGAATGCGGCTCCACCGACGTCGTCGGCGAAACCCGCGTGGTCGGCTACTTCAGCAAAGTGCAGAACTGGAACAAATCCAAGCGCTACGGCGAACTGCTCGCCCGCCATGCCGGCAAGTACAACATCGTTGAAGCCGAAGAGGCCACCCCGGAAATGGTCACCGCATAGAAATGGAATTAGCCGCAAAAGAACGCAGAGAACACAGAGTTTCCCTTTTGCGTCCTTTGCGATCTTTTGTGGCAAAGCTGCTGTAGATAAGGAACTGAACAATGGCTGCAAAATATCAAATCAGAGTGTTCGGCAAAGAGGGGTGCGACAAATGCCACACCCTCAACCAGCGCCTCGACAAACTGCTCACGAAGGATGAGTACGCCGACTTCAACAAACTGTACTGCGACGTTGAAACCGCCGAAGGGCTCGTCGCTTTTTCCGAGGCCGAGTGCATCAACCCGTCGCGCATCCCCGCGCTGCTCATCACCAAGTGGGATGAGGAAGCCGGCGAATACAAGCCCGTCGGAACCAAAGCGCCCGGCGCCAAGGATGCCGTCTGCAAGAAGTCCAGACTGTATCAATATGTTGGCCTTCAAACCGATTATTCCGAGGTTGGCAAAGGGGTCATCTCGCCCAAGATGATCCAGGCCGTCCTGGCCGAAGCCCGGGACTAACCGTTCTATCACCCGGCCCGCCGGGCGCGCGTATTTCCCTCCCACCGCGCCCGGCGGGCCATCCTTGCTCCCCTCTGCATGCCCTTGCCAAGGCGCGCGGTGCAGGATGGGTCGACGGTCGTTTTCGTGCTCCGTTTTAGAATTGCGACTACCGTTGTTTTTCCGTATTCGTTAACGTTATTTCTGGAGAAAACGATGCCGGACAACTTGAACAACACCGACTTCCTGCTAAGCACCATGATGGCGAACATCACGGATAATATTTATTTCAAGAATCTCGACTCGCAACTGATCCTCGTGAACGACGCTTTTTGCAAATGGACGGGATTCTCCCAAGAGGAGGTGATTGGACGCACCGACTTCGATCTGTTCACCGAGGAACACGCCCGGAAGGCCTACGAAGACGAACAGCACATCATTCAAACCGGCGAGCCCATAATCAATCAGGAGGAGCGCGAAACCAGGGCGGAGGGACGCGTGACCTGGGTCTCAACCACCAAAATGCCGATCCGAAACAGCAACGGGACCATCATCGGAACCTTCGGCATGTCGCGGGACATCACCCGCAGCAAACAAATGGAGAAGGACCTCCGCGAAGCGCGCGACGAGGCCGAACGGGCCGCCCAGGCCAAAAGCATCTTCCTGGCAAACATGAGCCATGAAATCCGGACCCCGCTAAATGCGGTGGTCGGGATGGCCGACATGCTTGCAGACACCCCGATGACTCCGCAACAGCACGAATATCTGGAGACCGTCAACACCAGCTCGGAAGCCTTGATGGACATCGTCAACGACATTCTGGATTTGTCGAAGATCGAGTCGGGAAAACTGGAGCTGGAAGTCGCCCCATTCAACCTGATGCAGTTGGTGCAGAAATCGGTCGACGTCTTGGCCCCCAAGGCCAATCTAAAAGGGCTCGAATTGATGCAACATTTCATCGGCACGGTCCCCGAACGGGTGTTTGGCGATGCCGCCCGATTGCGGCAGGTGCTGCTGAATTTGCTCAGCAATGCGGTGAAGTTCACCTCGCAAGGCGAAGTTCTGGTCGAAGTCAGCGGCACGCCGGTCCGCGCAAACGAATATAAAATCAACTTCCTGATTTCCGACACCGGCATCGGCCTCAGTCCAGAAGAAGCCAAACGAATTCTAAAGCCGTTCGAACAAGCCGACACCTCCATTACCCGCCAGTTCGGCGGCACCGGGCTTGGGCTCAGCATCTGCAACAAACTAATCGAATTGATGGGCGGAGAAATGACCGTCCAAAGCGAAAAGGGAATTGGCTCCACCTTTAAATTCAACATTTCGGTGCGTCCAATCAACGACGCGGTCGCGCCGGAAACCCGGATCGACACCAAACCGCTGGAACGGCGGCGCGTTCTTCTTGTGGACGACAACAGCACCAACCTGAAGATCTTGCAGCACAACGTGGAACTCGTCGGCATGATCCCCTTCATGTACTCCTCCGGCACCGAAGCCCTGAACGCTTTGCCGGACATCTGCCCGATCGACATCGCCGTTCTGGATTATACCATGCCCGACCTGGACGGGCTCTCGCTTGCCAAGATGCTACGCAGCCATGAACTGTTTGGAGCGGCCCGGAGCCTGATTGCCAGCTCCAGCGGCCAACCACAGGACAACCCCACCTTCGCGGTAGACCTATGGTTGTCAAAACCCATCAAAAAGCAGCACCTTCACGAAGCGATGTCAGACCTGCTCAGCGGCACCGCGAAGCCCCC
>NZ_JBFJYW010000249.1:0-5666 GCF_041622395.1 Pontiella sp.
AACGGCCGCCCCTTTTCCTGCGCGATCCAATCCCGATGCGCGCACACCGTCACGAAATACACCCCGCCGCCGGCATAATCATGCCCCTTCAGCCGGATCGACCGGCGGTGGTGGATTTGCGGATCGTAGGTCATTTTTTGTACCGGAACATGGGGGGATTGAGGCTGTTCACTATGACTGCAATTTCATCGCCGGTCTTTTTGTCGCCGGGAATGTCGCCGGTATTGACAACCGGCCCCGATGCCTGCGTCCCAACCGGACAAACCCGCCATCCTCCTTTTTTGGTTTTTTCCTCCAGCAGAACCGCGCGCACTTCTTTGTTCGCAACCAAACCACCTACCGAGGCCGGAGGCTGGTGAACGGGACGTTGCGCTTGCCGAAACCCACCGCTTTGCGAAGGACGAGGAGCCTGTTGCCGGACGTTCCACTCGGCCTTGTCCAACGACTCCACCACATGCGTCACCAGATCGCCCAGCATTTGTTCGCTGACGGGCAGCTTGCGGATTTGCTCGGATGGAAACGCCACTATACGTAGCTTCATGCCGCCGGCCGTCTTTTCGAGGTGATACCAGATCGGGGCGGCAAACCGGGTTTTATTGCCGTTTTGTGCCTTGCGCAACTCGGGCATCAGATTTTCAGGCCGCTGGTGCGAGCTCATATTTTGATGTCTCAAGGGATTGTTCATGGGCCCATGGATCTTCCGAGGCAATCCCAGCACCGCCTTTTGATCCCGGTGCTTGTATTCGGAAGCAAATTCCTTCACGGCCAGACCCAGCCGATCCAGCACGGTCCAAGCATCGCGGCAGGGCACCTCGATGGAATTTTCAAGGGCCGTTTCCCACGAATAGGCCATCGACTCGGGCTTTCCGCCGAGCTTATGCGCTGCGCAAAACTTTTTTGCCACGGCGCGGCATTCGTGCAGGTCCAGCGCGCCATCCCATTGGAGCGAACCGAAACCATTGCGCGATTTGGAACCGATGCCTCCAAATTGGCAAAGTAGCGAGAGCGCGGCTTCCGCCTGCTTCATCAATTCCTGACGCGTTGCTTTGAGTTTTTGCCCGCCCGCTGTCAACTCGACCTCTTCAGCATTATTTCTAATAGAGAAAAGGATCTTCCATCTGGATCCCGGTTGGCAGAAATAGCGTTGTTTGACTTCATCGCGGTTTCTTTCATCCATGCCGTAGGCCATGTAGTGAAGTCCGTGATTGCGCGTGTCGATGCTGTGCTGGCAGGCGAAGTCTGGTTTTGGATTGAAGCCGGCCTTGAAGTTGAATAACTCAGTCTTTGGTTCCGAAACGGCAATGATGCGTGTGCGGATCCAGCCAGAGCCTTCCGTTGAACCCCACATGGCCTTTTCGAGATCCAGCATATACCTTTCCGGCAAGAGGTCGCGATAGAGCGTCCGCCACCACCAGCGCAGCATGCCGCGTAAAGAAGGTGTCCGCAACGTGGTGTCGGCTCCGTTCTGATGCGAAGCTCCACCGAAAAAGCCGGGCGTCACCAGTTCCACGCCAATCGCTTTTTCCATCGTGTTTTCGTCGATGAACCACCCGTATCCCGCGATGGTCTTGGCACCGACGCCATGATTGAACAACCCTTGCCTCAGCCAGTCTTCCGCCTGCCCTAGGTCTTCCGGATGCGTTCGATTGGTTTTGCGCAAGCTAAACCGGAAGGACGCCCCCTTCTCGACCGCCAGGAAAAAGCAAGGAGTCGGGTTGGAATAGTCGTTGCCGCCGTGCGGCGTGAGCACATCGGGAATTAATGCCCAGTCCCTGTCTTTGGGATAGGCATCCATAAAACAAACCGTTCCCTGTTCATTTTCACAATTCTTTGTCCCAGAAACCGGAGAACCAAAGATGCGGGCCGAAGCAGCATCAATATTGGTTTTTTCGTTGGCGGGCATTTTTTTCCATTCGCACCACGCCGCATGACGGGCAATGCCCTTCAACGCGCTGCCGGGAATGTACGGGCAATTGAAATGGCGGTGAAGCGCCAATCCCGCATTTTCCAGCACGCCAGTGGACATGTTGACCATTAGCCGTCCTCCCAATCTCAACTCGAATGAGGAATCACTTTGGGGCAATGCAGGCAGACGGGAAAACCGGGCGGCCGTATTCGCAACAGCCTCAAGTTGCTCGCGTTGGCTGTTCTCGCCGAGAATCAGCAGCTTGTTGTGGCGCAGCGAGGCCGACTCCAACCGTTCAAGCCGGCCGGATCCAAGCAATTCGCCAACATGGGATGAAAAGGTTTTATACATGTCAGGCTCCCTTCATGTTCGCGAATCGGCGCAGATAGCGGACATAGGCCATGAATTCAGCGGTGACCGTGCGGAGCGTTGCGGCATCGGCCTTGGCGAGATGTTCCAAGTAATCCTTCACCGACAGCTTGCTACCGCGATAGTCGATGAATGCTTTGAATACCTCTTCATGAGCGCGGTCGCTGTTGTCGAGAGCAAAAGCCATGGATGGCAACATGCCACAATCTAGAACCATGGTGGTCATGGGTTTCACGACATCGGATTTGTTCTTGGTTTCGAACTTGAACCGTCTGCACATTTCCAGCGCATGAGCCGCTCTTTTCTGTTCAAGGTTTTGCATCATTCCACCTCCTTGCAGTTGACGGTGCAGAAGCCGAGGCCGATGGTGGCGTCGCCGCCGATCTGGAGCCATTGCTCGGTTTCGAGTTTGGTTTTGAGCGCGGCGAGGTTGCCTGCATCGGGCGACAGGATCGAGGTGTAGAAGAGCGTCTCGCTGGGCACCTGCTCCTGATTGAAGAGCCCGCTGCCGTCGACCGTGCCGGTTTCGTCGTTGATCCGGATGCGGGTGACGACTTCGCAGGCATGTTCGCAGAAGTGCTGGAAGATTTCGTCGGAGACGACGACGAGCTGCCCGCCGATGCCCGCCCAGACGGAATCGTTACCAACCAACGGCCTGAAGGCATCGACAATTGCCTGCGGCGGTTCCTCGGGCGCATTGAAGTTGTATTCTTCCAGCACCACCTGCCCCTTGATCTTCAGCGCCTCGAAGGCCATTGCCTCTTCGGTTCCAAGGTTTGGAACTTCAAACGGTGCACCGGTTTCGCGCTGGAAACGCCGCAACACCAGCGGGCAGGTGATCCAGGCGAACATGCCTTTGGCGGAGCGGACGGGAAAGGCGAGCACGCGCGCTTCGCCAATGAGCAGGGCACCGGCTTGCGCTTTGATTTCTACACCATCCTTCTTCGTACCCCCTTCGTCTTCGCCGAAAAGCTTCTTGCCTTCCGCAGTGCGGCGGATTTGGCCGTCGTCGCCGCGCTCGTTCCAGAGGTCGGCCAGGACGCCTTTGAGGGAGGAGCCGGGGATGATGGGAATGCGGGTGTGGCGCTCGCGCTGGATGGGGGCGTCGACCGCGCCGACGGAGTTGCCCGCGCCGACATGCACGGGGGTTCTGGCAAACAGGGTCATGGTCATTTTTTTCATGGTTCGATTCTCCTTGGTTAAACGGTTTTTTCTTCGGGCTTCCACGTTCCGCACACGCCGAAGCCGAAGCCCTTTTCGGCCAGTTCGTCGCTACGCGTTTTTCCGTGCAGATAATCGACGAGCTTTTCGGGTTCGTTGGTTTCGAAATAGTAGACGGCGCCGGCGGGAACGCAGAGGCGGGTCGGGTGTGCGCCTTTGATGGCGTTCCCGTCCTTGTCTTCGCGCCCGCCGTGGGCGCGCCAGCCGGAGTAGGGGAAGGGCTTGGGAATACGGGCGGCGATAAGCGTGGCGTCGATGCCGCTTTGCCTGAACCGCGCCCGCCATGCTTCGCGGGATTCGCCGGGCTCGCGCGGCGGCTTTTCAACATCGCCGGTTTTGAGTTTGCCGCTGTCGGCATCGATCCAGCTCGGCAGCCAACCGCCGGTATAGATGGCGGGGGTGAGCAGGACCCATTTGACGCGCGTTCCGGCGGGGCGGTTTTCGCGCAACCGGGTGCAGTGGGTTTCGCGGACGCTTTCGAGGAAAGCGACGCCGCGCTGCCCGCCAAAGACGAAGGGCACTTGTTTGCGCTGGGCAAAGAAGGGGGCAAGCAGGTCCTCGTCGGTGCCGTCGGCATAGCGCTTTTGACGGCACTGGGCGAATCCGCAAAGGGAGACCTCCTTCTCAAGGCGCAGGTATTCGGCGAGGTAGAATTTGCCCTCCTCGACCGTGCCGGAGTCGGCGTCGATGCCGATGCCGGGGCGGGCCTCTTGCACAAACACGGTGTCTTGCTCAACGAGCGTTAGCTCGGCAAGGTCGCCGGAGAAGTAGCTCAGCAGATCGTCGGCCAGCATCCACGGGGCGGGTACTCTTTTCGAGGCCGGCCCCTCTTTCTTCAGCACCATGGTCAGCGGCGCGGGAAGGTCGCAGCGTCCTTTTTCTACGGGTTTCAGCAGCGTCAGTTCATCGCCATGGTATTGAAGATCCGCGGGCGTCGGTACGCAGAGCTTTTCTCCGAGCACCGGAAAGACGCCGATGGTTTTGAGGCCGCCGAAGCGGAAGGTGCTGTTTTTGTTTTTATCGCTTTTCCCGGCTTGGTGTTCGTGCTCGAACTCCTGCCGCTCCATGCCGTGGAGAGCGGAGAGCAACGCGTTGTGGAAGACCTGCGGGACGGGCCAGCGGGCTCCCTCGCCAACCGAACTGGCGGCCATGGGCCGGGCTTCCGGGAAAAAGAGCACATCGCGCGGTTCAATATCGAGTTGATACCATTTATCGTTGTTCATGATCAGTTGTCTCCCCGTTGGCGGTTGATGAAGGCGGAAGCGAGGAAGAGGTTCGGGAAATCCTCCAGCCGTTGATCCGGAAGTTCATCCAGATAATCGAGCGCCCCTTCGACGATGGTTCCTTTGACCTGCGCCTGACGGGTCTGGACATGCTCGAACTCCTTTTTGATGATGGGCTTGAGCTCCACTTGCGGTTTTTCCTTGAGCCGATACGGTTGGAGCAGCTCGGCCAGCGCATACGGAAAGCGACCGGAAATCTTTTCCTCTTCCGTTTTCTGCGAAAAGTCGCGGTAGACCGCCAGCGCCTTGGAATCCCATTTCGCGCCCCAGTGGATGATTTCGCCGGAGCGTTTCAGCAGCGAGAGGGCGAAGGCCGCCCGTCCCCGCATATTTTTGGCCCGGCGTTCGGCGGCGCGCGCTTCTTCAACGATGCGCTGGAGCGGAAACTGGTAGTGTCCGACCGCGATCCCGCAGCTGGCATCCAGCCCATAGGTGTTCATCCGTTTGCGGAAAGCGGTACGGAGCGCATCCGCCAACTCCAGCGCGCGATCAGCCGGGCACATGGCCAGCACATCGTCGCCCCCGGCATAAACCAGTTGGCCGCTGTGCGCTTTAACAATGCCCTCCGCGTCCTGCACAGCAAACCGAGCCAGCGTTTGGCTGAATGCCGTGTGTTCCGCCTTTGTTTTCAGCGTTTTGAGAGCGGCACCCATTTTATCGCCATCCATGGCAAGGACGGCGATGTAGGGGTTTTTCGGTTTGCGCTCATCGTTGCGATCTAACCCCCCCCCGCTTCGCCTTCACGGTTTCGCGCTGCGATGTCGCGGGTGTTGTACATTCCCAAGCCTTCATCCTTGTCCCACAGCTTGCTTTTCTGCTTCACAACCGATTCGAGATAGGCTTCGGGAAAAAGCCGTTTGATGCAGTTCATTGCGCCGAACGGCCCC
>NZ_JBFJYW010000250.1:0-5640 GCF_041622395.1 Pontiella sp.
AGCTGGTTCGCAAGGCGCTCGCGGGCGAAGCGACCATTTTTACCGATCCTTTGGCCTCGCCGACCGGGTTCCCCTTCAAGGTGGCCGCCTTGGCGGGTACGCTTTCCGATCCGGACGTTTACGCCCAGCGCAAACGGGTTTGCGACTTGGGGTCGCTACGGCAGCCCTATCGACGTGCCGATGGCAAAATCGGCTATCGCTGTCCGGCCGAACCGATCGCCGCCTACGTGGCGAAGGGCGGTCGCGAGGAGGACGCCGTCGGCCGCAAGTGCCTTTGCAATGCGCTGATTGCCAACGCCGGCATGCCCCAGCGGCTTCCCGATGGCGGCGAAGAGAAGTGTCTCGTGACCATGGGGGACGACCTCGTTGCCGTTGAGCGTTTTTGTTCCGACGGCAATATCGACTTTACGGCCGCCGATGTTGTGCGGGTGCTGTTGGGTGCTTGATCCGGCAGGAGGCCTGCGCCAGCGATAGGGCTTTCGAGCCCGATAGTTCCGGTGGTTTGTTTCGCGTCGCGGCGGTGTCTGATCCGTTGCCGTTCCTGCGGGCAGAGTTTTCTCTTTTAGGGGAGGGGGCGTTTCGTTCGGCTGAAGAGCGACGTCCCGGCTGCTGCTAAAATTACCCGTGATTTTTTTGCGCGTGTGGCGCGGGCGAAAAGGGTACCAAAAAGGTGCGATTAAGGGTGGCCAACTGAATTTTCCGGAGTATGTTTCCCGCAAGTCAAGGAGGTCGGGCATGAAGAAGCGCATAATTTCGTTTTTGATGATGGGACTTGCCGGTGTGGTGTTTTCCGGCGAAGCGGTTCGGTATCAGGTGGACGGAGCCGCCTTTGAGGGCTTTGTCGAGAAGGGGAAAGCCGGCGCGCCGATGGTTTTGCTCGTGCACGACTGGGACGGCCTGACCGATTACGAAGTCCGGCGCGCCGCCATGCTGGCCGATCTGGGTTATTCCGTTTTCTGCGCCGATCTCTTCGGAGCAGGGGTTCGGCCGACCGCGGTGGCGGATAGGCGCAAGTGCACGACCATGCTTTCGGAGGATCGTCCGAAAATGCGGCGGTTGATGCAGGGCGCGCTCGATGCCGCGAAGGCGCAGGGGCTGGATACGGATAACGCCGTGGCCATGGGCTACTGTTTCGGCGGGACGGCTGTGCTGGAGTTGGCCCGGTCGGGCTCCAATCTCAAAGGCTTCGCCACGTTCCACGGCGGTCTGGGCCTGCCCGATGGGCAGGATTATCAAAAAACCAAGGGCGAATTGCTGATTATGCACGGTACGGCGGATTCGCACATCGGCATGGATCAGTTTGCGGCCCTGGCCGACGATCTGGAAAAAGCCGGTGTCGGGCATGTGATGATCAGCTACGGGGGCGCGCCGCACGGTTGGACGGTTTTCGGTGGCGGGGCCTACCGCGAAAAACAGGATCGGCAATCCTGGAGGGATTTTACGGAGTTTCTTCGTGACGTTTTAGGCGAATAGGCCCGCAGCGTCGAAGTTGGCGATCAAAGTTAAACAGAGACTGAAAGGAGTGGTATCCCGATGAGCATGCTGTTGATTTTTCTTAAAGCCGTAACGAGTCTGGCCTTTGTTTCTGCCGGTATTGCAAAGCAGGCCCGGGCCAAGCCGTTGGTTGAGCAGTTCCATGATTTCCGCTTGCCTTTGGAGATTATGCTTTTTATCGGAATCCTGGAAATCTTGGGGGCCATCGCGCTCTGGTTCGAGAGCCTTACGGTCTGGGTGCTGTCGGCGCTGGCTTTCCTGATGCTGGGGGCCCTGAAAAATCATATTGAAGCGCGGCACCCGTTTACCCGGATGCTCCCGGCGCTGGCGTTGTTTTGCCTCTGCGTTTGGGGGGCACTGCTGGCGAATTGGCTGAACTAAAGGGCATCGCCAGAGCGAACCGGTCGATGGCTGTTGACGATGGACCGCCCGGCGCGGGTGATTTGTTTTAAATAAACACGGAAGGAGATTCATGAAGGCACACACGGCGAGTTTGATTAATTCTGTGGTTCTGATCGGGTTTGGGGTGTGGGCCTATTTCGGGTCGGAAACCCCCTCTAAAACGGCGCTCATTCCGGTCGGTTTCGGGGTGGTTCTTCTCTCTCTATATAAGGGCGTCAAAAAAGAGGACAAAATCATCGCCCATATTGCGGTGCTTTTGACCCTCCTGATTCTGGGTGGATTGGTGAAGCCATTGACGGCGGCCATCGGTCGGCAAGACGGTTTGGCAATTGCCCGGGTTTCGGTGATGATTGTATCGACCATCGTTGCGCTCTTCTTCTTTATCAAGAGCTTCGTCGATGTCCGCCGCGCCCGGAAGGCAGCGATCGAGGCTTGATGCCCGGCGTTTGGCTCCACGCGTCCGTATCCCGTGTTAGTTGATGAGTTCCTGCGGGTCGGTCCATTCCGGGAGGCCTTCTTTGGGCACTACGATTTCGCCGTGCGCCTGTTTTTCGATCTGCTGGTAGGCCCCGTAAAAGTTGCTGTTGCAGTCGAGCCAGAGGGTGATGCGGCGGAGGTCTTCGGCGGGCAGGACGTCGCGTGCGCCTGCGGCTTCGAGTTTTTTTCCATAGCTTGGAGACGCGCGCGCCTTCCTGCATGGGGAGGGAGTAGGAACGTTTGTTCTTTTTCGAGAGCGCGCCGTTGCCCCCGTGTTTGCCCCAGGCGTCTTTCGAAAGCGTGTGCATGGCTTTCGACCAGCCCCATTTTCCGAATTCGCTGCCGCTTAGGCTTTGGTTGGGGTAGATCTCGGCGAAGAATTCCGGGTGCTTGTCGAGTATGGGCTGGACGAGCCGCGGGAAGGAGAGGGGATAAGTGCCGGGCGCCTCGGGCTTGATTCTCGAGGGCGGGCGTTTGAGGGCCAGCGGAACGCGCCGGATGGCCGGAGCGTTGCGCTTGTCTTCGTGGCAGCCGATGCAGTTGAGGTTTTCCCCGGGGTGCAGGTAGGTGTCGCTTCGCATGCCTTGCACCATCATTCCGTTTTCATCGAGCAGTTGGAAATAGAGGCCCGCCCCGGTGGGGCATTCGAAGTAGACGCTGCCGTCCTCCTCCACCGGGACGGTCCCGAGCACGCCGCGCGCGATCGACTGGTCGGCGTGGCCGATGCGGGGATTGTCGATTTCGTGGGTCTACTTGGGGAAAACGTTGACGATGCGCAGTTCCTTGATCTTGACGCCTTCGGGGATCGGGAACTCGCCTTCGTAGACGTTCATTACCGAGATGGTTCCCGTGGAGGGATCGAGGCCGGGGTCGCGGTCGGCCTTCATCTGCTGGGTCTGGATGGGGATACTCGGCGGGCGCTTGCGCGGGCGCAACGGGATGGGGTCGAGGCAGGCGATTTCCGGGTCGCGGTAGATGAGTTCGCGGTTGCCGAAGCTGTCGACCAGATAGATCCCATAGTTGCCGAGCTTTTCGTTGGAGTAGACGCAGAGGTGGAAATCTTCGCTGAGCGGCCACGGGGTGCCATAGTGCCAGTCGCGTTGCTTGTTGCCTTTGCCGTCGCGGAAGGAGAGGCCCGGGGAAACCTCGGATTCCGGGAAGGCCGAGAGCGGGGTGATGCGTTTGACCTGCGACATGGCCCGGTCGTCGGGCAGCGATTGGTCGATGAGCACGAGCGAGCCGTAGGCCTCGCCGTGGTGGGGGGCGGCGACGGCGATGTATTTATGCGAGCCCGGGACGGCGCGGATGCTCATTTCCATCCATGGGCGGGAGGAGCGTTTTTCGGGGTAGTTCCCGTGCATCGAGCGCGGATCGCGTCCGTCGGGGTAGCAAAACCAGAGGTGGTGGGCGATGTCCGAGTCGCGGTCGACATAGTCCCAGCGGGTGTAGACGAGCATGCCGTCGTGATTGACGCTCGGTTGCCATTCGTTGGTGTCGTGCCAGCTGAATTGCTGGATGTCGGAGCCGTCGGGCATCATGCCGAAGAGGGTGTAGGTGGGGATGAAACGGTAACCGCAGCGCTGGGTTCCCCCGGCGCGCGCGGAAATGAAGGCCATGCGTCCATTCGGCAGGAAGACCGGGTCGAAGTCATCCCATTGCCCGGTCGTCAATTGCTTCAGGTGGGAGCCGTCGGCCTTGGCCTTGAAGATGTGGAACGCGGATTCTTCCCGGAAGCAATAGTGCTGGTTGAGGCTGTTGCGCGAAGCTTCCTCTGCGTTCCAAGGTTGCCCGGTCCAGTTTTTCGGATTCTTGTATCCCTCCCAATCCAACGCGGTGTAGGCAAAAAGGATCTCGCCGGCGTCGTAGTCGAGATCGAGCGAGATGAACGATCCGTTGTGGTCCAGCTGGTCGCCGTTCAGCACGCTGGCCGCTTGCGGATTGGTGAAGGGGTGGTCGAGACGGAAAACGCCGCCGCTGGTCGATTGGTTCATCCCCAGGTATTGATCGACCATGTGGTTGTCGCCCCTTGCCTTGGGGTTGTGCTTGAGGAAAAGCAGCGAATTGAAGTCCATCAGGGGGTTGGAAAACGCGATCGTGCGGCGAAGGGCGGCCGTTTCGAAAAACAATTCGCGTTGCTCCTCGTTCGTCAGTCCCGGTTTGTTCTTCTGTTTCAATTGATCGAGTGCCGGTTGGTGCCGTTTTGCGCCGAGGTGGTCGAGCAGCGCCTGCGTACGGCGCTGGACAACGTCGACCGGGGTGCGGTCCGCTTCGAGGATCATCGCGTCGCGGCGAAGCGCTTGGTTGGCGACCCGGTCGTATTCCGCCCAATGCGACGGGTGATATCGCTCAATATTGCGGTTAATCGTTTCGAAATCGGTTACGAGGGTCGCATTAAAAAGGTTTCCGTATGCCGTGCATGCGAATGCGGCCACTAGCACTGCTGCGAAATTGTTTGGTATGCTCATGAATACGCCCGCCTTTTCGATGCCTGATTTATGGATAAGACGTCGCCCATGGTCATTATTTGCGAGGCGATTGCGCGCGTGATCTGGCTTTATGTCGCTTGAAAGGGAGATTCTCCGGAGCCATGTGGCCTGGAAGTGGCCGGTAAATGTGCCTGGAAAAAGACCGTTTCGGGGGGCAAAAGGACGGCCATCCGGAGTCTTTTGGGGGCGATCGGCGTGTTTTGAGAATGCGCGGAGGGGGCTCTTGGCCGTTTTGAGCCAAGAATCGACTGTTGCAAGACGCGCTTTATTAGCGAGTTGTGATAGGGGGTGAAAATATGTCGAAAAAACGGTTGCGGGAAACACGATTCTGACTACTATCCGTCCCCCTGTTCACGACACGTCAGCCGCTTATGAGGCCACACGGTGAACAGAAACTTGTTCTTTTTCGATAGCTGAATGATACGGGATGTTCCGGGGTGATAAACCGGTTCCCCACTAAGCAAAACGAGCTGCTAGCCGTTCATGCAAGGTGGCGGGACTCCTCCAAAAGAGGCACAGCGATTATCCTTTTTCAGCGGGTTGAAAATAAATTGATTTTCGGGTTGATCGAAACGATTCGATCGCTACTATAGCCCGCCTTGTTCAAAACAACCGGTCGTTGAAACACACGATGCAGGCCGAGCAGGGATCCGCAAATGTGCGGTGATTAATGTTCTTTGAAATCAGAATAACTCATAAGAAATATATGACAGAATGAAGCATCGCTTCGAATCAGAAGTGGTGCGGTTTGTTATAGCCAATGCTTTGAAACTTATGTCGA
>NZ_JBFJYW010000251.1:0-5619 GCF_041622395.1 Pontiella sp.
CCTAGGGGCCGTCAAAAGCCTCTGCTCCGCCCCTCCCTGGACTCCCTTTCCAGGGAGGGGCTTTTTGGTGGTGTCCACCGGCGCAGGCTCGCTCGCCAGCTCGGCGCGCCGGCATCTAAACTCTGCGACTCCCTGCGAATGGAAATATTGGCCACAAGAGAGCGCAAAGGACGCAGAGGCAACGAACAATTGCATTGTTCTCTCTGTGATCTCCCGTGGCTAAAACGCTCGTTATTCAAGTGCCGCATCTATAATCCTTAAAACGGAAACGACAAAACCGTCAATGAACATGAATAGACGTGGATGACCCATCATAACGGGGCTTGTCGGGCACCTCCCTCATTGAACAGAAAAGTCGCCGTCTTGGGGATCGGTGCGGTTTTTATAGCCGCTTCGATATAAATGTTCGTGCGTACATTCACGGTTCCATTCCCGGATTTAGGGCAAAAAAAGGGCGGGCGGCCCGGATGGGCCGCCCGCGGGGTGTTCCTTACGGAACGTTTGTTGCGTTTTCCTCTTTGGTTTTCCCTTTTTCTTACTCCTCTTTTGCGGCTTTTGCCTCCGCGATAATTTTCGAAGCGAGATGCGCGGGCACTTGCTCGTGGCGGCTGAACTCCATTTCGAAGGAGCCCTGTCCGCTGGTGATCGAGCGCAGCTCGGAACAGAACTTGAACAGTTCGGCCTGCGGAACGTCGGCCGTGATGGCCTGGAGTCCGTCCTCGGGACCCATGCCGAGGATCCGGCCGCGCTTGGTGTTGAGCAAGCCGCTGATGTCGCCCATGAACTGTTCGGGGACAATCACCTTGACGTTCATGATGGGCTCGAGCAGCACCGGATTCGATTTCTCGATCGCTTCATGCACGGCGCGCGCGCCGGCAATCTTGAAGGCGACTTCGGACGAATCGACGTCGTGGTAGGAGCCGTCGTAGAGTTCCACCAGCACATTGATGACCTGCGACCCGACGAGCGGTCCGTTGGCCAGTCCCTCGACAAAGCCCTTTTCGCAGGCCGGAACAAAGTTGCCGGGAATCGAGCCGCCGACGAGCTTGTTGACGAACCACTCCTCCTCGGTCGGGTCTTTGGGGCGGATGCGGATATAGCATTCGCCGTACTGGCCGCGGCCGCCGGACTGTTTCTTGTGCTTGTAGTGCCCTTCGCCGGAGCCGGTGATGGTTTCCATGTAGGCGACTTTCGGCGTGCGGTGGGTCATCTCGACGTTGCTGCGGTTCTTGATGTGTTCTAGGGTGACGTCGAGATGCATGTCGCCCATGCCCCAGAGGACGAGCTCGTGGGTTTCGTTGTCGTGCACGAGTTTGGTGGACGGATCCTCGTCGGTCGCGCGGTGCAGCGCCTGGCCGATTTTGTCGGCATCGGCCTTGTTCTTGGGTTCGACGGCGTAGGCCGCAACCGGGGAGGGGAACACGATCGGCTCGAACTGGATCTCGCTGCCGGGGGAGCAGAGCGAATCGTTGAGGTAGGTGTGCTTGAGCTTGGTCAGCGCAACGATGTCGCCGGCCTTGGCTTCCTGCGCCTCGGTGGTTTTCTTCCCGTCCACGTAAAGGATGGAGCTGACCTTTTCCTTTTGGTTTTTGGTGGGGTTGTAGATTTCCATGCCGGGCTTGAGCACGCCGCTGTAGATGCGCACGAAGGTCAGCTGGCCGATGAAGGCGTCGTTGTAGCAACGCCAAACCTGGCCCGAGAAGGGCTGGTCTTCCTCGGCGGAAATCTGGTTGCCCTCGGCGCAGCTGACGGGATAGTCGTGCGGCGACGGGAAGAGGCGGCTGATGGAGTCCATCGTTTCCTTCACGCCCATGTCGGTCTTGACGGAGGTGGCGAAGACCGGAATCAGATGGGCTTCGTGAACGGATTTGCGCAGCCCTTCGGAAAATTCGTCGGCGGTGAGTTCCTCGCCCTCGAAATATTTTTCCATCAGCTTGTCATCGGTTTCGGCGGCGAGTTCGATCAGGTGGTCTTTGATGGCCTTGACGCGCTCCTTTAGGGCGTCGGGAACCTGGTCGTTCGGGGTGTTGAGAATGTCGATGGCCTTGCCGTCGCCGGTGGGCAGCACCATGGCCACGCAGCGGTCTTCGCCCCACTGTTGCTTGATTTCCAGCAGGGTGTCGTCGAAATCGGTGTCGTCCTTGTCGAGGCAGGTGATGGCGATGCCGCGGGGGAGGTTGCGTTTTTCGCAGGCTTTCCAGGCGCGCTGGGTGCCGACCTGGATGCCGGAGCTGGCGTCGACGGTGATGAGGGCGGCGTCGGTGATTTCCGCGGCGGCGACCATCTGGCCGATAAAGTCGGCGAAGCCGGGGGTGTCGATCATGACGAGGCGGCGGATTTTGCGGGAAGCGGCGGTGTATACGCCGTCGAAGGGTTTTGCCCAAATGGAGATTTTATGCGCTTTTTCTTCATCGGTCCAATCAGCCACACTGGTGCCGTTTTCCGGAGAGCCCACGCGATCGACCTGCCCCAGCTTGAACAGGATGCTGTCGACCAGAGAAGTCTTTCCGCTACCAGTGTGGCCCATTAGAGCGAAGTTTCGTACATTGTCGATGGGGATGTTTTTCATCTATCTCTCCGTTTCTGCGCGCCCGGCGCGCGGTTAATAGCTATTGGTTATTGGTTAATGGTCAGGAGGCTTCATCCAGCCTGATAACAATTAACCAACAACTGTTAACCGGGGCTCTCACCCCTCCTCCCGCCTGCCGCCCTCCGGCATGGAAGCGAGATGCTTCAAAAAATATCCGGCCGGGATAGTTTTATCAAACCATTTCCCGAACAAGTCGGTTTTTAGGGCGGAGGCGGAGCCGTTCGAGGGGCCGACGGGCGGCCACGAGGGCGGCGAGATAGAGCAGCGGATCGGTCTGGACCCGGAAGCGCATGTTTTCGCCGTGTTCCAGCACGTTGCCGAGCAGGGCGACGTAGAGGACGGTGCCGGCGCAGAAGAGGAAAAGGGTTCGCTCGCCGGCGGAAAGCCGGCGCAGTTGCGCCGCAAGGCCCCCCGCGAGCAGGAGATATCCCGCGGGCACCCAGATGCGCGAATCGGCGGGAATCCACCAGGAGCGGTAGCCCTTCAGCGCCGCAAGATTGTCTTTCGAGAGCAGGGGATAGCTGGGCGCGGGCGCAAGATAGAGGCCCCACGCTTTCGCAACGATGCCCGCATAGCCGGCGGGATCGCCGGCAATGAGTTCGATCGCCTTGGTCTTATAGGCGTCCGACACCGCGATATAGCCGAAGTGGTTCAGATTGGGGTGCCCGTTTTGTTTGGTTTCCGCGGCGACCGCCGGGATCGAGGCAAAGGCATCCGGAACCTTGCGGAACGCGTCCGGGTATTCGGCGATGGCGGAGAAGGGTTCCGTTTGGGCCACGCGCGATTCGGCAATTTGTTGGTCCTTTCCCCCGGTCGGGACCACTTTCCAGAGGTTCATGCCCATCCAGCTACTGGAGCCGAAGAAGCCGAACACCACCAGATTCTTGGCGAACAGCAGCCCCACGACCAGAAGGACGGCGACCGCGCCGGGCAGAAGCCGCCGCCGCGCGGGCGAGGCCATGAACAGGAGCGGGATGACCGCCGCCGCAAGGTATGCCGGATGGAACATCGAGCGGGTCAGGCAGACGATGCCCAAGGCGGCGAAATAGAGCAGCGCGTCCGCAACGCGGCGGGTTTGCCCATAGCGCAGCAGCCGATGCGCCGCAAACGCCAGCACCACGGCGGTGGGCCAGGTGTAGAACAGCCAGTTTTCGTAGAGCACCGCCCCCGGCGACAGCATGAAAAGGGTCGCGGCGAAATAGGCGATCCCGGCCCGGAAGCGGATCAGGCACAATATCCGGAACAGCAGGAAATAGAGCGCGAGGCTCAACGCCTTGAAGAGCAAGGAAAACGCAACCGGGTAAGCGGTCGGGAAAACCTTCAGAACCGCCCCGAGGAAGAGATTGAACAGCGGCGGTTGCGCGTGCTGATAAAAAACGCTCCGCACAAGATCGTTTTTCAACAGCTCGATATCGAGGTATTGCCAATACCAGTCCAGCCCCGACGCATCGAACCGCACGCCCATCCAATGGAAGAGCAGGCGCGACACCACGAAGGTTGCCGCGAGCAGCGCGCTAAACAGATGCCGGGGTTGGGTTTCATGCTCGATCATGGGTGCCCGAATTAATCCGGTGCCCCGCCCGCCAAGTCAACGAAATGCCGGAACAATCTATGGCGACCGCGTTTTTATTTTGTCAAAGCGGCACGCTTTATCCATTGTTCCGGGCCCATGCAAAAACACGATTCCCAATTCGAACTAATGGCACCGGCGGGGTCCTACGCCTCGCTGAGTGCGGCGATCCGCGCCGGGGCCGGCTCGGTCTACTTCGGCGTCGACAAGCTCAACATGCGCTCGCGCGCCGCCAGCCCGTTTTCGCTGGGCGATCTCGGGCGCATCGCGCGCATCTGCCGCTGGTGCGGGGTGAAGTCCTATCTGGCGCTCAACGTCATCGTCTACGACGACGAGCTCGAAACGATGCGCGAGGTCTGCGATGCCGCCTTGGCTGCCCGGCTCGACGCCGTCATCGCCTCCGACATTTCCGCCATCGAATACGCGCGCTCCATCGGGCTCGAAGTCCATATTTCCGTGCAGGCGAACATCTCCAACCTCGGCGCCGTGAAGTTCTATTCGCGTTATGCCGACGTCGTGGTGCTCGCCCGCGAGCTGACGCTGGAGCAGATCAAGAGGATCCACGACGGGATCGTCGAACAGGACCTGCGCGGGCCGAAGGGCGAGTTGGTGAAGATCGAGCTGTTTGCCCACGGCGCCCTCTGCGTCGCCATCTCCGGCAAGTGCTACATGAGCCTCGGCTGCTACAACCAGTCGGCCAACCGCGGCGCCTGCTTCCAGAACTGCCGCCGCGCCTACCGCCTCGTCGATGTCGAAACGGGCGACGAGCTGGAGGTGCAGAACCAATACATCATGTCGCCGAAAGATCTCTGCACGCTGCCGCATCTCGATAAACTGGCCGAGGCGGGCGTCTCCGTCTACAAACTCGAAGGCCGCGCCCGCACCGCGCAATACGTCGGAACCGTCACCAAGGCCTACCGCGCCGGGCTCGACGCCGTCGAAGCCGGAACCTTCAAGCCCGAAAACTTCCAACCGCTCGAAGCCGGGCTCGCCGAGGTCTTCAACCGCGGCTTCTGGGACGGCGGCTACTATTGCGGCGAGAAGATGGGCGAATGGGCCGCCAGCGGCCATTCGCAGGCGACCGTCAAGCGCATCGAACTCGGTGTGGTCTCCAACTATTTCGCCAAAATCGGCGTCGTTGAATTCACCCTCTGGCAGCAAGAGTTGCTGCCCGGCTGCGAACTGCTCGTTGAAGGCCCCACCACCGGCGCGGTTCAAACGCACGTCGAAACCCTGCGCGTCGATGGAAAGCCCGCCGACCGCGCCGTCAAAAACGACAAAGTCACCTTCGCCCTCCCCGCAAAAGCCCGCCGCCAGGACAAGGTATTTTTGCTGCAACCGGCGTAGCGCGGATATCGGAACCGCGTTTTCGGGGCAAGGGGAACTCGCATCGGATATGCGAGCTACGGCTTGTCGTCCTCGCGGCCAAGACAAGGTGTTTTTGCTGCAACCGGCGTAG
>NZ_JBFJYW010000252.1:0-5581 GCF_041622395.1 Pontiella sp.
ACTGGAAGGGTTGAAAACCCTTCCAGCCCTGAAAAACTAATACCACCAAATGCCGCGCTTGCGCGGGTTGCCGAAGGAGGCAAAGTCGTCGCCCGATTCGCGCAGGACTTCGTCCAGCTCGGCTTCGGTAAAATCATAGCCTTCCTTGTTCGCTTCGGCCACGAAGGCCGACTTCGGTTCAAGCGTATCGTATTTGAGTCGCACGTCGTAGCTCTCGCCTCCGGCGATGAGCAGGCGCTCCACTTCTTTCTTTGCCATATTGTACTCCTTCTCGTTCTAGGTTCCCCGTCAAATGGGTCGCTCCCTTAAAACACGAGGTGTGCCATCTTTTCGCGACGCCGCAAAACCCTCATCCCGTACACCTTGCAGAAGACCTGGCAAAAACGGCGAATGGAAATAATTGTCGGAACGAACGGGGCGGACCGATCCCGTTGGCCGCAACCGGATGCCATTGGCCGAGTTGCACGAAATGCGACATTTATTTCCGGCAAGGGAGCCCCCCAACAAAAAACGCCCCTCCGTTTCGGGAGAGGCGTCTTGTGCGGGACAGGCCTGGAAGCCCGCCGCGCTTGCTTACAGCGCTTTCATGTTCTGCATGGCCGCGCGCAGTTCTTCGCCGATGATTTCGACTTCGTGGTAGCGGATGTCGGCATTGACGGCAACGAGCGTCTTGTTGTCGACCGCGTTGTCGGTCAGCGTAAGGCCCTTGCCGATGACGTCGGTGTCGATCTTGGACATGAAGTCCTTGAGCAGCGGAACGCAGGCGTGCGCGAACAGATAGCAACCGTATTCCGCGGTGTCGGAAATGATGCGGTTCATCTCGAACAGCTTCTTGCGGGCAATCGTGTTGGCGATCAGCGGCGTTTCATGCAGGGATTCGTAGTAGGCGGATTCCGGCTTGATGCCGACGTTCACCATCTCTTCGAAGGCCAGCTCCACCCCGGCCTTCACCATGGCCACCATCAGGATCGCCTTGTCGAAATATTCCTGCTCCGTGATTTCGGCATCGGTCGCCGGCGTTTTTTCGAATTCGGATTCGCCGGTTTCGGCCCGCCAGGTCAGCAGCTTCACGTCGTCGTTGGCCCAGTCTTCCATCATCAGGCGGGAAAATTCGCCGGTAATGATGTCGTCCATGTGCTTCTCAAACAGGGGGCGCATGATGATCTTGAGCTCGTCGGCCAGATCGAACGCCTTGATCTTCGCCGGGTTGGACAGGCGGTCCATCATGTTGGTGATGCCGCCCTGCTTGAGGGCTTCGGTGATGGTTTCCCAGCCATACTGGATCAGCTTGACCGCCCAGCCTTTGTCGATGCCGTTTTGGGCCATCTTGTCGAAGCAGAGCAGTGCGCCGGCCTGGAGCATGCCGCAGAGGATGGTCTGCTCGCCCATGAGGTCGGACTTCACTTCGGCCACGAAAGAGGATTCCAGGACGCCGGCGTGGTGGCCGCCCTGTGCAACGCAGAGGGCCTTGGCAATTTCGAGGCCGTCGCCGTTCGGATCGTTTTCGCGATGGCAGGCGATCAGCGTCGGAACGCCGAAGCCGCGCTTGTACTCTTCGCGCACTTCGGATCCCGGCGACTTCGGGGCCACCATGATGACGGTCAGGTCGCTGCGGATGATGGTGCCTTCTTCGACGATGTTGAAGCCGTGCGCGTAGCAGAAGGTGGCGCCTTTTTTCATTAGCGGCACCACGGTTTCGACCACATTGGTGTGCTGCTTGTCGGGCGCGAGGTTCATCACGATGTCCGCCGTCGGAAGCATCTCCTCGTAAGTGCCGACCTGGAAGCCGTTTTCGGAGGCGTTGAGGAAGGACTGGCGCTTTTCGGCGATCGCGGCGGCGCGCAGCGTGTAGGAAACGTCGAGGCCGCTATCGCGCATGTTCAGGCCCTGGTTGAGGCCCTGGGCTCCGCAACCGACGATAACGATTTTCTTGCCTTTGGCGTATTCGCAGCCGTTGGCGAATTCGGAGGCATCCATGAAACGGCAGGTGCCGAGTTCTTCGAGCTTCAGCTTCATGCCGAGCGTATTGAAATAGTTCTGACCCATTCTCTTGCTCCTGTTGGTTAGTTCAAAGAGCGGCAACCTACGCCAAATCGGACGTTGCGTAAATTGAATTGTTTGCGATACTACGTTGCGAATTTCGAAACCAACAAACGGGATCCGTGTTCGGAATCACGGCTCACGGCTCACGCCTCACTTTTCACGCCTCACTTTTCACGCGTCACGGCCCAAAGGTTACCCACCATGGACATTCAAGCACTGCAAACCTTCGTCAGGACCGCCGAGCTACGGCATTTCGGCAAAGCGAGCCGCGTGTGCAACCTGAGCCCGTCGGCACTGACGCGCACCATCCAGCGGCTGGAGGAAGAGGTGGGCCAACCGTTGTTCCTGCGCGACAACCGCAGCGTTGCGCTGACGCCCGCCGGCCGCAAGCTGCTGGTCTTTGCCCGGGGCGCCGTGGAGGATTGGCGGCAATTCCAGGAATCGTTGACCCCCGGGGAAACCGTTTCCGGTGCGCTTTCGCTTTATGCCTCCATCACCGCCGTCTACAGCCTGCTGCCGGAGCTGCTCGAATCGTACCGGAAAACCTATCCCGACGTGCAGCTCGAACTCCGCACCGGAGCGGCGGAAAAGGCCATTGAACAACTGCTTAGCGGCGAGATCGACCTCGCCGTGGCCGCGCTGCCCGACCAGAACCGCGGCCGGATCGTCTTCATGCCGCTGGCCGAAACCCCGCTCGTCTTCATTGCTCCCAAAACCCCCGGCTTCGAGGTTCCATCGAAGTTCATGGGAACCGAACCGTTGGTCGTTCCGCAGTCCGGCACCGCCCGGCAGCGGCTCGATGCCTGGTTCCGCGCCAAGGGACTTGTCCCGAACATTGCCTCCGAGGTTTCCGGCAACGAGGCGCTGATCGCGATGGTGCGGCTTGGCACGGGCATCGGGGTTGTCCCGCAGCTGGTGCTTGAGCGCAGCCCGTTCCGCAACGAGGTCGAGCTGATGGATCCGGCGCCGGAACTCGACCCCTACGTCGTCGGCCTTTGTTCGAGCAAGCGCAACCTGAAGCGCCCGGCCGTCAAGGCGATGTGGGAGCTGGCGGAAAAACTCTGATTCTGGCGGGCGCGCGGCCCTTTTCTCAACAAAAAGGCCCGCCCGTCTCACGACGGTCGGGCACATCGCACCCTGAGAGAGGCAGGGTGCTAGGAGGAGAGAGAAGTGGTGTTTAGCCGATGGCGTCGGCGCCTTTTTCGCCGGTGCGGATGCGGATGCACTGCGGCAGGTCGAGAACGAAGATCTTGCCGTCCCCGATGTTGCCCGTGCGCGCACCCTTGATGATCGCATTGGTGGTGGCTTCGACGAACTCGTCGTTGACGCCGATCTCGATGCGCACCTTCTTGAGCAGGTTCACTTCGATGTCCGCGCCGCGGTAGGTTTCGTGATAGCCCTTCTGCTGCCCGCAGCCCATGGCGTTGGTGACGGACATCTTGTAAACCTCGGCATCGTAGAGCGCCTGCTTCACCTCGTTGAGGGCTTCCGGCTGGATGTATGCAATAATCAGTTTCATGAGAAAGTTCCTTTCTAATTTTACAGTGGTTAAGTTTTAGGTGTTAAGCATTGAGCTCCTGCCATTCCAGCGTGCTTAACACCTTCAACTTAAGACTCCCTTACACATTCGTGAAGAACTGGAATCCGGGATAGGCTTCCATTCCATGCTCGCCGAGGTCGAGCCCCTTGAGCTCCTCTTCCTTGCTGACGCGGATACCGAGCGTCTTTTTCAGCACGAAGAAGATGACGAAGGCCGCCGGGAAGCAAGCCGCCGCGTAGGACACGATACCGAGCAACTGGGTTCCGATGGAAATCGTGTAGCCCAGATCCGCGCCAGTTGCCGTGGTGGTCGCCCCGTTGGCAAAGATGCCCACAAACAGGGTGCCGAGGACGCCGCAGACCAGGTGAACCGTGGTGGCGCCGACCGGGTCGTCGAGCCGCAGGCGATCAAACATCATGACGGATACCACGGCCAAGGCTCCGCAGATGAGTCCAATGATGACCGAAGCCGAAACGGAAACCACATCGGCCCCGGCGGTAATGCCGACCAAGCCGGCGAGACAGCCGTTGAGCACCATCGTCAAGTCGGGATGCTTCTGAACCGTCCATGACATCGCCATCGAACCCATGATGCCGGCGGCGGCGGCAAGCGAGGTGGTTACGAGCACATAGGAAACGCCGCCCGGATCGGCCGAAAGCACGGAACCGCCATTGAAGCCGAACCAGCCCAACCACAGCAGGAATACGCCGATGGTCAGCAGCGGCATGTTGTGGCCCATAATGGCCTTGGTCTTGCCGTTGACATATTTGCCCAGGCGCGGCCCAAGCAGGATGATGCCGGCCAGTGCGCCCCATCCGCCGACGGAGTGTACCAACGTCGAACCGGCGAAATCGTGAAAGCCCTTGGCGGCCAGCCAACCGGCGCCCCATTTCCAGGAACCCACCCAAGGATATACCAGCGCAACGTAGATCGTGGAGAAGAGCAGAAACGGTCCAAGTTTAATGCGCCCGGCAACCGCACCCGAAACAATGGTGGCGGCCGTGGCGGCGAACATGCCCTGGAACAGGAAATCGGTCCAATAGGTATAGCCCGGATTATAGGCGCTGGTCAACCCGCCCTCCGGACAGCTGACCCCGAATCCGGCAAATCCGAAAATTCCATTCCAATCCACGCCCATTTCGCCCGGGTACATCAGATTGAAACCGATCAGCGCATAGGTCAGCAGGCCAATCGCCGGAATGGCGGTGTTTTTAAACAGAATGTTCACCGAGTTTTTTGCGCGGGTCAGGCCGGTTTCGACCATCGCAAAGCCCAAGTGCATGATAAACACCAGGAAGGTGGCAACCATCATCCACGTGTTGTTGACCGTGAACATGGCGCTATCGGCAGCTGCCATTGCGTCCGTCGCCGTTACTTCGGCAACCGCGTCCTGCGCCATCGAAGCCATCGGCAGGCCGACGGCGCACAGCGCGAAAGCGAACAGCGCGAATTTCGTTAATTTTTTCATTCAGCATCCTCTGTAGTTATTCATTTCCTAACAACCCACTCGTGGGTAATATGAACAACCCATTGCAAAAGGTATGCCATCGGATTTGTCGCATTGCTATCCCCTCTCGCCAATAGGGTTACGCAACACGGACCCGCAAATCCAATAACGACAATTTTGACGCATTTGTCCGGATTTTGGCGCTGATTACATTTTTGTCGCCTCGATGGCGCCATGATTCCGGCTCGTCGGAAAAGCCCCCGGAAGCCCGTGAAACGGCGCGACGCCCCTCAAACGTGGCGCCGGCATCCCTGCTCGGCCTTGGCCCATGAAACCTAAACCATGTTTTTCTTTCCGGACAGCGCTTAGCGAACCGCTAATTTCTGCATCCGCATTCAGGTAAAAAATGGAGGGTCTTCCGCTGAATCTGTGGGTAAAAACAAATGATTAACGCACCGGACAACTTATCTGTAATGTGTTGTCGACGAAAACGACACTACACAGAAGAGGTATACCCGGTGCGAATTCAGACCCTACTCAACAAGGTCCAC
>NZ_JBFJYW010000253.1:0-5548 GCF_041622395.1 Pontiella sp.
CGCTGGAGGAATCCATCGCCTACTGGAAGACGCTCTATTCCGACGAGGACGCGACCTACGACAAGGTCCTCGTGATCGACGTCGAAAAGCTTGAGCCGCAGGTCACGTGGGGCACCAGCCCCGGCATGGTGACGGGCGTGAACAGCACCGTTCCGGCGCTCGATGCCGTGGCGGAATATGCGCCGGAAGACGTCCGCGCCGCCCTCGACTACATGGGCCTCGAGCCGGGCATGAAAATGACCGACATCAAGATCGACACCGTTTTTATCGGCAGCTGCACCAACGGCCGCATCGAAGACCTTCGCGAGGCCGCGAAGGTGATGGAAGGCCAGAAGGTCGCCCAGGGCGTCCGCGTGCTGGTGGTGCCGGGGTCCGAAAAAGTCCGTTACCAGGCCGAGGCCGAACGCCTCGACCGCATCTTCCACGAAGCGGGCGCCGAGTGGCGCTACGCGGGCTGCAGCATGTGCCTGGCCATGAACCCCGACAAGTTGAAGGACAAGGAGCGCTGCGCCTCGACCTCCAACCGCAACTTCGAAGGTCGGCAGGGGCGTGGGGGCAGAACGCATTTGGTGAGCCCGGCCATGGCCGCGGCGGCGGCAATCCACGGGCATTTCGTTGATGTAAGGGAGATCGGCTAATGGAAAAATTCAAGACATTCACTGGCATCGTATGTGCGGTTGACCGCGCGAACATCGATACGGACGCGTTGATCCCGAAGGAGCACCTGAAATCGATCAAGCGCACTGGGTTCGGCCCGGCGCTGTTTTCCGACTGGCGCTACAACGCCGACGGGTCCGACAACGCCGGCTTCGTGCTCAACCAGCCGAAGACGAAGGGGGCTTCGATTTTGGTTGGCCGCAACAACTTCGGTTGCGGATCCAGCCGCGAGCACGCCGTGTGGGCGGTTGCCCAGCAGGGCTTCAAGGTCGTCATCGCGCCGATCGAAGGCGATATCCCCGGTTTCGCCGACATCTTCCGCAACAACTGCGCCAAAAACGGCTTGTTGACCGTCCAGCTTTCGAGCGAAGAGGTGGACGCGATCTTCGAGATGGCGGCAGCCGACGAGCCGCTGGAGGCGACCGTTGACCTCGAAGCGCAGAGCGTTTCTTTCGGCGACACGACCTTCAAGTTCGAGGTCGATCCGGCCGTGAAGGAAAAGCTGCTACAGGGGCTCGACGACATCGCCGAATCGCTGCTTTACGATGCGGAGATTTCCCGTTTCGAGGCGGGCCACAATATGCAGTTGTGTTGCGCTTAGCCTTTTCAAATATTGGAAGAGCGGCTACAACTAATAGCTCCCGATTCCCGGGAGCTTTTTTATTTCCAAGGTCATATGAAAAACTATCTGACAGCATCGATTTCGGAGTCGGCGGTCCGGCACAACATGGCCCAGCTGCGGCGACTGATTGGGCCGGGCGTGAAGCTTTGCCCGGTCGTTAAGGACGACTGTTTCGGCCATGGGATGGACGTGCTCTACCCCGTGTTGGCCGAGCTGACCGATGGCTTTGCCGTGGCGGCGCCGCTCGAGGCGCTGGCGCTGCGGGGCAAGGGCTATCACGGGTTTATTCTCTGCTTCCTCTCCGCCTACTTCGATGACTTCAAGATTCAGGACGAACTGGTTTGGCAGGAGATTACGCAGACGGTTATGTCGACCTCGGCGCTGGAGTCGATCCAGGCGGCCGCCCGGCGCGTCGGGAAGACCGCGCGGGTTCACCTGAAGGTCGATACGGGCATGGGGCGCCTCGGGGTTCCGGCCCGGCAGGCGGTGGCGCTGATTGAGCAGATCAATGCCGCGGACGAGGTTGAGCTGACGGGGATCTATACCCATTTTGCGACGGCCGACGAGGCCGAGCGTTCCGCGACCTTCCGGCAACTGGAGCTCTTCCGGTCCATTGTTGCGGTGGCGGGCGGGATTACGCGGCATGCCGCCAATTCCGCGGCGACCCTGGATCTGCCGGAAACCCATTTCGACATGGTTCGCCCGGGGATCGCGGTTTATGGCTGCCATCCGTCCGACCATCTGACGAGCACGGTCGAGTTGCGGCCGTGCATGTCGGTGAGGGCCAAGCTGATTGCGGTGAAGCGGATTCCAGCGGGCGGCTACAGCGGATACGGGCTGACGCACCGCTACGATCGCGACAGTCGGGTGGGGGTGGTGCCCATCGGCTATGGCGACGGTTATTTCCGCAACCTTTCCAATAAGGCGGTGGTCCGGATCAATGGCATGGATGCCCCGGTGCGCGGGCGCGTTTCGATGGACCAGATGACGGTCGATGTGACGGATATCCCGGATGTTAAGGTGGGCGACGATGTCGAGGTCATTTCATCCGACCCGACGGCTCCGAACTGCGTGGAAAACCTGGCCCGTTTGGCGGGGACGATTCCGTATGAGATTACCTGCCATCTGGGCCACAATATGCGGCATGAGCTGGTGGACTAAGGCATGTCGGGCGGAGGCTTGAAGGTCTCGGCGCAATCGGGGCAGATGCAGTGGCTGAATTCCATCTTGGTGTGTTGCTTGAGGAACCGGTCGATCGACTGCCAGCTGCCTTGGTCGTCCTGGATCATTTTGCAGCTACTGCATAGGTTGTGGATTCCGCCGAGTTCCTTGACCTGCGAAAGCACGGCCTGGAGCTGGTGGTTCGTCTCCTCCATCTCCAATTCCTTCTGCCGGATGGCCTTTTTTTCCCTTCGCAGGTGGCCAATGGCTAAGGCAATGATGATTTGCATGCCCACGTAGGCGGGGGAGCTGGCAAAATGATCATAGCTCGTGGCGAGGCTGAATTGTTCGTAGATCAGATTGGTCAGCGGCACCAGCAGGAGCGCGGCAATCAAGCCTTGAAGCGATCCGAGCAACCAGGCAACCAGTCCGACAACCCCGATCCCCATGATGAAATAGGGCTGGTCCGGAGGGGCAACGAATCGCAGGGCCGCAAGGTATGCGGCCATGGAGCCAATGGCGGTCGCCAATCTGACATATAGATTCATGCAATAGCCTGCCAATCGATATCCATCAAGGATACTGGCCAGCAAACGCAAGTCCCATGCCAGAATCCAGTCCAAACATGAGGTTCATGTTCTGCAATGCGTTTCCGGCTTGGCCCTTCATTAGGTTGTCGATATGCGAGATCACCCGCAGGCGGTTGTTGCGTTTGTCCACGTCCACCGTCAGGTTGCAATAGTTGGTGCCGCGGATGTCGGCGATGCTGGCCGGGGTGCCGGCGTCCTGCACGCGGATGAACGGGTTGTTACGGTTGAACTCGCGGTAGATCTCGAGCACCTGTTCGCTGTCCTGTCCGTCCAGGGAGGCATAGAGGCACGACATGATGCCGCGGCAAACGGGCACCACTTGCGCGGTGAAGGTGATTTGCACGTCGTCTTCGCCCAGCAGCCCGAGCTCCTGCTCGATTTCGACCACATGCTGGTGTCCGGCCAGTTTGTAGGCGTTCATGTTGTCGTAGCGGTTGGGGTAGTGAAACGCGGCGTTGGGCTTTTTGCCCGCGCCGGAAACGCCCGTTTTGCAGTCGCAGATGATGCTTTTGGGGTCGATGATGCCGGCCGCGACGGCCGGGGCGAGACCGAGAATGCAACTGACCGCGAAACAGCCGGGGTTGCCCACGATGTTTTGCGCGTCGGTGATGTCGTGGAGTTCCGGCAGGCCGTAGACGGTTTCATTCAGCAGGGCGGGGGCCTTGTGCACCGGGTCCCGGCCGATGAAGTTGGCGTATTCGGCGTAGCGCTCGACCGTGCCGAAGCGGAAGTCGCCGCTGTAGTCGATCACCTTGGCGCCGCGCCCGATCTCTTCTTCGGCGGATTGCATGCCGACGCCGTCGGGGGTGGAAAAGAAGACCACGTCGTAGGGTTCTTGGGTTTTGGGGTCGTCGGGGGAAACGATAACGTCGTCGCAGAACCCGCGCAGGTGGGGGAATACGTCGCTCATCTTCCGCCCGGTATCGGACAGGCTTACCAAACAGCCGATTTGCGCTTCGGGATGCCGCAGTAGCAGTTCGGTAATGCCGACTCCGCCGTACCCGCCCGCGCCAACAACTTTAGCCTTGATCATAGTTCTGCACCTCGTTGAAAAAATAAGGCGAACAAAATAGACCACCGTACCGATTGAATCGACACAAAACTGCGTGCATCTGGGATTCCGGCCTTTTCGCCGCGCAGGCGTGGGGCGGCAACGTGTTCGGCGGCCCTCTGTGGTGGGAAAATAGGGCTTGCGGTACGCCGGTGTTGGGAGTGGGCGCAAGCCCGACCGGCCATGCGGCGTCTTCGGCTGGGGCTACTTCATCCGCTCGAGCATGACCTCAAGCTCCGGCGTCAGCCACATCGACTGGATCATTCGGAACTCGGCGTTGTTGGAAAGCGCCTTCTCGACGGCCTTGTAGTCCCGGGTCAGATAGGTTTTCACCAGCAGGGAATAGTTTTCGTCTTTGCCCGAAATGCGGACCGTGGGGTTTTCGAGGCCTGCGTCCCGGAGTTTTTTTTCCAGTTCGGCCTTGGACGATTGCGCATCGCCCTGGCCCTTGAAGATGAACATGCGCGGTCGGCTCGACGGCATGTTCAGGAATTTGTCGGCGTCGGCCGGGACCTTGCCCGTGAATTCCTCGTAGATCTCGTAGTAGGCAATCGCGTTGTCGCCGTTCAGCTTTTGGTCGAGGATTTCGGCGGCTTGGGGTTGGTAGTTTGCCAATGAAACGATGATCTGGTCCTGCAGGCTTTCCTTGCGGTTGATGGAGGCCAGGTCGATCAATTGTTCCACCAATTCCGGCGTCTTGTATTTCACCTGCGTCAGTCCATGATACACGGCGTTAAACTGCACGTCGGCGGCTTCATCCTTGGCCAGGATTCGGAGTAGCTCCATCGCGGCGGAGTTGGGGTGCTCTTGGTTCTTGACGAAGTGTTCGCCCAGAATGCGCGCCGCAATGCCGCGGATCGGGGCGGAAACGTCTTCGGCGCACGCCTTGAGTCCTGGGAGATAGCTTTCGTCGATGTCGCCCTTGATGCTGCCGTTGGCGATCATCGCCAAAGAGTGCATTTTTAGTTGGGGCGGACCGCTGAGCAACATTTCCTGCAGGGAGATGGTACCTTTAGTGAATTCATTGGTTGGGATGCCCACGGGCGGGTGCGGTTGATTGCCCGCAGGGGCGCCAAGGGAAGTGACACACCAAGCGGTGGCGACGGCGAAGATGGATAGTCGGTTCATTTTTTGCTCCTGATGCTCAATGCATACAAGATAGGTGCGTGGCCGAAGGATGACAAGCGCGAGAATGGGGAATCTGTGACGCTTCGCGCGGTTTTTGCCGCAGAGGGCACTGAGACACAGAGGCTCTATGCATATCCTCTCTGCTCTGTGACCTCTAGCGAAGCGGGTGGTTGAAAATCGTCCGAAAGTTTAAGGTTCTCGGTGTACTAGCAGCCTGTCGGGCTTAGATTTAAGTTGCGAATGTATTTCCATGTTAACGAGTCTGTGCCAGTCTATGCCTATCTTAAGCAAAAGGAAGCCATGGCCGCACGACTCAAGCACCTCGACCGCAGCACCCCG
>NZ_JBFJYW010000254.1:0-5510 GCF_041622395.1 Pontiella sp.
CCTCGACTCCGGGCTGTCGATATCCCAGCTGGTCTATACCGCCTGGTCATCGGCCTCCACCTTCCGCGGCTCCGATAAGCGCGGTGGTGCCAACGGCGCACGGATCCGCCTCGCGCCCCAGAACAAGTGGGCCGTCAACCAGCCGGCGCAGCTGAAGAAGGTGCTCAAGGCGCTCGAAAACATCGTGGATGCGTTCAACCGGGCCAACGACAAGAAACAGGTATCGCTGGCCGACCTCATCGTGCTGGGCGGTTGCGCGGCGGTGGAAGAGGCCGCGCGCAAGGCCGGCCACAAGGTCAAGGTCCCCTTCACGCCCGGCCGCACCGATGCCGCGCAGGAAATGACCGAGGTGGATTCGTTTGCCTACCTCGAGCCGCTGGCCGACGGATTCCGCAACTACCTGCCCCGGAAATATGCCATCTCCGCCGAAGAACTGCTGGTGGACAAGGCGCAGTTGCTCACGCTGACCGCGCCGGAAATGACGGTGCTCGTCGGCGGCCTGCGCGTGCTGAACGCCAACTACAAGAAGTCGAAAAACGGCGTCTTGACCAAGCAGAAGGAGACGCTCACCAACGACTTCTTCGTCAACCTGTGCGACATGGCGACCGAGTGGAAACCGTCGGAAGAAGACGGCATCTACGAGGGGTTCGACCGCAAGACCGGCAAGCGCAAGTGGACCGCCACCCGCGTGGATCTGGTCTTCGGCGCCAACCCGCAGTTGCGCGCGCTGGCGGAAGTCTACGCGCAGGACGACGCTAAGAAAAAATTCGTGACCGACTTCGTTGCGGCCTGGGACAAGGTGATGAACCTCGACCGCTTCGACCTCGCGCGTTAATCGCAAAAATATAGGCAAGAGAGCAGGCCCCAACCAGCCTGCTTTTTTACCCTAAATCCGGGAATGGAACCACTGATGAACCCAGATGGACACGGATACTCAATTGGATGTGGAGTTGGTTCCGCTCACCCGCCGGAGTAAGAACCTGTTCCGCATAAGGGGGTGCCTAAGGAGCGCAACGGGAAAAGAAGTCGAACGGTAAGCAACCATGCACAAACACGGGAATTTCCTACGAGCTGTCGGTTAAAGAAGGCTTGAAAACCGCCTCAAAGGCTGCGGCCCGGCGCGATTCAAATGGGCATTTGAAATGTTTCTTCAAATCGTTTGACAATAAAAGCGCCGCCCCCTACGTTTCATGCCTTCGATTCAAATGGGCATTTGAAACATGGGCAAAAAACGGACTACCAAAGAGCGACTGATCCAGGCGGCGAGCCAGATTTTCGCGGAAAAAGGCTATCGCGATACCACCGTGGCCGAAATCTGCGAAGCGGCCGGCGCAAACATTGCGGCGGTGAACTACCATTTCGGCGATAAATCGAACCTCTATCGGCAGGTTTGGGAATATTTGTTCGCGCTATCGGCCGCCGAATACCCACTGCCGACCGATCTGATCGAAACGGATCCGGAGGCTTGGCTGCGGCAGTTCATCCGCTCCCGCATCGAACAGATTTTCTGCACGGGCACCCCCCACCGATTGCCCCAGCTGCTGCACCGCGAAATGGGCGAACCGACCGAGATGCACGAAAGCCTGTTCGAAAAGCATCTTCTGCCGACCCATGAACGGGTGAGCCAGGCGATCCGGCAGCTGATCGGCCCCGGCGTATCGGAGAACCAGCTCAAGCTGGCCCACCTCAACTTCATGAGCCTGCACATCTTCCTCAACGTCGGGCACCAGAAGAACAAAACCTCCTGCCAGTGCAGACACCGCCTCCCCTCGACCGAAAACCCGGCCGAGCTGGCCCGCCAGGTCGAAGCGTTTGCGATCGGCGGACTGCTCGCCACCCGCGATTTAATCCACAACACAGGAAAATGATCATGACCAACCATAAAGCAATGGTTTATGGGCTCGTCCTCGGGACCACCGCGCTGGGGCTCAGCTCCTGCACGACGCTCGAACCCGATCGCGAGGCCGACTTGCTCAAGGAGCAAACGCCCGAACGGTTCGCCAACGCTTCCGGCAGCGCCGCGATGCAGACCCGTTGGTGGAAGGCCTTCGATTCGGCGCAACTCGACCGGCTGATGGACGAGGCGTTCGCGGGCAACCTCTCGCTGGAGCAGGCCTTCGCCCGGATGGAGCAGGCCGCGGCCACCGCCCGCAAGAGCGGAGCCGCCGGCAAGTTCCAGCTCGATGCCCAAGCCTCCTCTTCCTCGAAACACTTTGCCTACGCCGACGCCGACCACACCACCACGCCCGCCAGCACCCTCGGCCTTTACGCCAGCTACGAGGTGGATCTGTGGGGCCGGCTGAAGTCCGCCGAACGCGCCTCGCTCGCGGCCTTCGAAGCCACGAAATTCGACCTGCAAACGGCGGGAATGAGCCTCTCCGCCGCGCTTGCAACCTCCTACTTCTCCTGGCAGGCGCAATCGGAAGCGCTGCGCATTTACGAAAGCCAGCTCGAATCCAACCGCAACAAGCTGGCCGCCCTCGAGCGCCGCTACCAATCCGGACAGTCCACCTCGCTTGCGGTTCTGCAGCAGCGCCAGCAAGTGGCGGCCAGCGAGGCGCGCATCCCGCCCGCCCTCGCCCAGATGCAGGAAACCGAAAACGCCATTGCCGTCCTCATCGGGAAGATTCCCGGAACCGACCTTCGACTGGAGCCCGAGCCGCTGCCATCCCCCCCCCCCCAACCGGCGGCCGGGCTTCCAGTCAACCTACTCGAAAACCGCCCCGACCTCCAGGCGGCCCGCCTCAGCCTCGAATCGGCCGACTGGAACGTCGGCGCCGCGCGTGCGGCGCGCCTGCCCACCCTCTCGTTGAGCGGGTCGGTCTACACCACCGACGAAAAGATCGAGAACCTGTTCGACGACTGGGTCTCCAACCTCGCCGCGAGCCTGGTTGCGCCGTTGCTCGACGGCGGTTCGCGCAAGGCGGAGGTCGACCGCACCCTGGCCGTCTCGCGCGAACGCATCGCCACCTACCGCTTGGCCGTGCTCGAAGCAATCCAGGAAACCGAGGATGCGCTGAGCAGCGAGCGGCATCAGGCCGATTATGTCGAGGCGATCGCCAAGCAGTACGAAGCCGCGAAAAACAGCGAGGCCGAATCGATCCGCCGCTACCAGCGCGGCATCCTGCCCTTCCTCGACACCCTCACCGCCATCGTCGCGCGTGAAGCGCTCGAAATCACCCATGTACAAGCCAAAGCCGATCTGCTCGGCGACCGCATTCAACTTTACCGCGCCCTTGGAGGCGACTGGACATTCATGCTGGAGGAAAACAAATGAACAACGCAACCCGCCGTATCGTATCCATAGCCATCGGCATCGCCTTCATTCTCGGAGGATTCCTGGCCGCTAGCTGGTTTGTGAAAAACAAGCCCCAGGCCCAGCGCGGCCGTCCCATGTCGTCGATGGTTCCCGTGGTGGAAACCACGAAGCTGAAAACCACCGACCAAATCCACGTCGTCGAATGTCTCGGCACCGTTGCGGCCGACAAGTCCGCGTCCATCCAGGCCGAAGTCAGCGGGCGGATCGTGGCCGTCAATCCCGGGCTCGTCGAAGGCGAGTTGGTGAAAGAAGGCGATGTGCTGATCGAGATCGAATCGGCCGACTACGAGCTGGCGCTGGCCAAAGCGGAGGCGAGCCTGCTGACCGCGCAAAGCCAATACCGCATCGAGCAGGGCCAGCAGGACGCCGTCCGCCACGAAATGGAACTGATGGGCTCGCAAGACGCGGACAACACCTACCGCGACCTGATCCTGCGGGAACCCCAGCTCAAATCGGCCGAGGCCTCTGTCAAGAGCGCCGAACTGGCCGTGGAATCCGCCAAGCTGAATCTCGAGCGCACGAAGATCCGCGCCCCGTTCGATGCCGTCGTGGTTTCCGAAACCGCGGATATCGGCGACTATGCGCAAAATTCCAAGGTGCTGGCCGAGCTGGCCGCGACCGACCGCTATTTCGTTCGCGCCTCGGTTCCGCTCAGCTCCCTCGCCCCGCTGCCGAAGCTCGGCAAGCAGCCCTACGCCGCCACCCTCACCCTTTCCGACGGAACCACCCAGCCCGCCCAAACCTACAAGCTGTTGCCCGGCCTCAGCACGAAAGGACGCATGGCGCGCCTGCTGCTGACTGCGGACAAGCCCTACGCCCGCGCCGGCCGGCCGATGCTGATCGACGAATTCGTGCGCATCCGCATCGAGGGCGAAACCATCAAGGATGCCCTGCTGTTGCCGCGCGCATACCTGCGCGACGGCAACGTCGTCTGGACGATCGACGGCGAAAACAAACTCCGCATCCTGCCGGCCGAAGTGCTCGAGGGCTATGCGAACGACGTGCTCGTCCGCATCGAAGGCGCCGCCGAGTTCGAAATCGTCACCTCCAGCCTGCCCGCCGCGGTCGAAGGCATGGAGATGCGCCGCGTCGGCGAAAAAGCCCCGGAGCCTAAACCGGGCATGGGCCAAGGCCAACCCGGCGCAGGAAAAGGCAACGGCCGGCTACCATCGAAAAAACCACAGGGAACTTAAGGTAACATGGATTTTTCACCACAGAGAGCTCAGAGGCACAGAGCTTTTTTGTAGGCTTAGTAACCAGCCCTCTGTGCCTCAGTGAACTCTGTGGTTTTAAAAAGGAAGTACAATGAATACTGTTTTGGATAAATTCAAGGGGCCGATCGCCTGGATGGTCAAGAATCCGGTTGCGGCCAACCTGCTGATGATTCTCTGCCTGGTCGGCGGCTACGCCTCCTTCACGCAGATCAAGCAGGAGGTCTTTCCCGACATCAGCGCCGACATGGTCACCATCCGCGTCACCTATCCCGGCGGCACGCCCGAAGAGATGGAACAAAGCGTCTGCCTCGCGGCCGAAGAAGCCGTGCGCGGCATCGAGGGCGTTTTCGAAGTCACGTCCGTTGCCCAGGAAGGCTCGGCCACCGTCAGCGCCGAACTGCTCGAAGGCGTCGACAGCATCAAGGTCTATCAGGACATCAAAAGCGAGATCGACCGCATCACCACCTTCCCGGACGGGGCCGAACGGCCCGTGGTTGCGCTGGCCGCCCGCCTTCGCGAAGCGATGGAGCTGGTCCTCTATGGCGACGCGTCCGACATGACCCTGCGCAACATTGCCGAACAGGTGCGCGATCGCCTGCTGCAAAGCGAGAACATCACCCAGGTCGAACTCTCCGGCACCCGCGACATGGAAATCAGCGTGGAAGTCTCGCAGGACAAGTTGCGCGAATATGGCCTGACCCATCAGTCGCTGGCCTCGACCATCGATACGCAGTCGCGCGAGATTTCCGGCGGCGGCATCAAGACCGAGAGCGGCGAAACCCTGCTGCGCATGCAGGAACGGCGGAACTATGGCACCGAGTTCGCCCAGACCCCCATCCTCGCGACCGAAGACGGAACCCCCCTCAAGCTCAACGACATCGCTACCGTTGTGGATGACTTCGAAGACTCCGATGCCTTTGCAAACTACAACGGCAAACCCTCCATCATGCTGGAAATCTACCGCGTCGGCGACCAGA